>NZ_JBNYXR010000009.1:0-211026 GCF_051380805.1 Janthinobacterium paucivorans | reverse complement strand
CATCGCCCAGGACAATCAAGGTCACGGCAAACCAACGCCTACAAGCCCCATAAATACATGGCCTACAAGGTTGCTTGATGGCAGCCTGTTGCTTAACTTGGGTGGATTGGGTCGGACGCTGAGGGGGGATGTGCTTCAATGGAGCACATCCCGATCCCGAAGTGACCGACCCCAGCTCTTTGCCTCTGGGTTTAGCGAATTTACTGGCGCTCATAAATCAGGCCAAAACTCTTAACTGTACGGCATTAGAGTTCGCCCCCCAAATACCGCCACGACTTCCTCGGCACTACCCTCCAATCACTGCTTAAAACGCTTGCGCGTAGAAAAAGAAAGCGCTTGCGCAAGCGCTTTCTTTTGTTTACGATAGATTCATACGCGGCGATACAGCCGCTCGTTATCGCAGTACACAATAAAAAATACATCCGGAGACAGTATGGCCACCATGGAAGATGTCGCGCGGGCGGCGGACGTATCGTTGTCGACCGTTTCGCATGTACTCAACGGCACCCGCAAGGTCAGCCCAAAAACCGTTGCCGCCGTCAACGCGGCCATGCAGCAGATCGGCTATGTGCCGAACATGCTGGCCCGCGCGCTGGCCGGCTCCTCGTCGGGCACTATCGGCGTGGCCATTTCTGCATTCACCAATCATTATTTCAGCGAGACCGTGCGCGCCATCGAAGCCGCTTGCACGCGCCACGGCTTGATGATGCTGTTTTCCGATACGCATGACGATCCCGCGCAGGAACTCAAGGTGGTGCACAATTTGCACCAACGCCGGGTTGACGGCATCGTGCTGGCGCCCTCGGGCGAGGCGCACAACCGCACGCTCGACTATCTGAACAACAACAAAATCGCTTCCGTGCTGGTCGACCGCATGTCGCCCCAGCCGTTCGACCAGGTGGGGGTGGAAAACATCGCCGCCACGGCGCAACTGGTGCAGCACCTGATAGTTGCCCACGGTCACCGCCGCATCGGCTTCATCAGTGGCGCACCGGGCTTGTCCACGACACACGAGCGCATCGAGGGCTACCGCCTGGCCTTGCAACAGGCCAATATCGTTTTTGACCCCGCGCTGCTGCGCTCGGGCGACTCCAAGCTGGAGCGCAGCGGCGCGGCCACGCGTGAATTGCTGGCCTTGCCACCGGGGCAGCGCCCGACCGCCATCGTGGCGGGCAATAACCTGATGACCATCGGCACCATGCACGCCTTGCGCGACGCGCACATCGCTGTGCCGCAAGACGTGGCACTGGCCGGTTTCGATGATTTCGACTGGGCCGATTACTTCAGCCCGCGCCTGACGGTAATGGCGCAGCCGCTCGAAGAGCTGGGCGCCATGGCCGTCGACCTGTTGATCGAACGTATCGCCAACCCAGACCGCGCCCAGCGCGTGCAGCGTTTGTCGCCAACCTTGCGCGTGCGCAATTCCTGCGGCTGCCCCTGACCTTTTAGCGTAAAACAATATGCATCCAGCGATTTCCCTCGGTATCGACCTTGGTACCTCCGAACTGAAAACCGTGCTGATGGACAGCACGGGCAGCGTGCGCGGCCAGGCTTGCGTGCGCCTCGACGTGCACCGCCCGCAAGCGGGCTGGTCGGAACAAGCGCCGCAGGACTGGTGGGCCGCCTGCATCATCGCGCTGGGCCAGCTGCGCGCCAGCTGGCCGCAGGACTATGCGCGCATCGCCTGCATCGGCCTGTCGGGCCAGATGCATGGCGCCGTGCTGCTCGACGCGCATGACGCCGTGATCCGCCCGGCCATCCTGTGGAACGATGCCCGCGCCGAAGCCGAGGCCGCCGCACTGGCGCGCGATTATCCGGCCTACGCTGACATCACGGGCAGCCTGCCGATGGCAGGCTTGACGGCACCAAAACTGCTGTGGCTGCAAAAGCACGAGCCAGCCGCGTTTGCCGCCATCGCCTGCGTGCTGTCGCCGAAAGACTATCTACGCCTGCGCCTGACGGGGATCAAACTGACGGATATGTCCGACGCGGCCGGCACCCTGTGGCTGGACGAAGCCAAGCGTGCCTGGTTTGCCCCCATGCTGAGCGCCTGCGCCCTGACGCTGGCACAGATGCCGGCGCTGGCCGAAGGCGATGCGGCCACGGGCAAGGTGCTGGCAAGCATCGCCGAGCAACTGGGCTTGCCCCTGGACGTGGTGGTGGCCGGTGGTGGCGGCGATAACCCCGTCTCGGCCGTGGGCATCGGCGCCGTCAATGGCGGTGACAGTTTTATTTCCCTGGGCACCAGCGCCGCCATCGTTTCCGTCACCGAAGAACCTTTGGGCAAGCCCGACAGCGGCGTGCACAGCTTTTGCCACGCCCTGCCCGGGCGCTGGTACGCGATGGGCGCGATTTTGTCGGGCGCCAGCTGCTTGCGCTGGGCCACTAGCGTGCTGGGCCAGCCCGACGAGGCAGCCTTGCTGGCCTTGGTCGAAGCACACTTGCCGCTCGATGCGCCCAGCGCGCCATCCGCGCCCCTGTTCCTGCCTTATCTGTCGGGCGAGCGCACGCCGCACAACGCCCCGCAAGTGCGCGGCGCCTTCTTGCAACTGGGCCACGACAGCACGCCGGCGCAGCTCGGCTACGCCGTGCTCGAAGGCGTGGCCTTCGCCTTGCGCGACGCCATGGCAGCTGTCACCTCGACCGGTGCCGTGGTGCCCCACTGCATGCTGGTGGGTGGCGGCGCGCGCAGCCAGTACTGGGCGCAATTGCTGGCCAATGTGTTGGGACGCGAGATGCGCACCTTGCATAACAGCGAACTGTCCGCCAGCCTGGGCGCGGCCAAGCTGGGCTTTGCCGCCATCGGCGACACCAGCCTGCTGGCGCGGGGCTTGCCCGTCAAAAACACTTTCCTGCCCGATGCCGCGCACAGCGCAGCGTTGAGCCTGCGCTACGCGCGCTACCGTAGCCTGTTTCCCGCCGTGCAAGCCTTGCACCAACTCAGCAAAGGATAAGCAGCAATGCCTGAACATGCTCAACTGCAGCAACTGAAACAATACAGCACCGTCGTCGCCGACACCGGTGACTTCTTGCAACTGGCCCGCTTCGCGCCGCAAGATGCCACCACCAACCCGTCGCTGATTTTGAAAGCCGTGCTGCAGCCCGCTTACGCGCCCTTGCTGGAAAGCACGGTTGCTGCCCATAAAAATGCCTCGCTGGCCGATATCGTCGATGCCGTGCTGGTGCGCTTCGGCCTGGAAATATTAAAAGTCGTGCCGGGCCGCGTGTCGACCGAAGTCGACGCCCGCTTGAGCTTTGACCGCGCCGCCAGCGTGGCCCGGGCGCGCCGTTTGATCGCCCTGTACGAGCAAGCCGGCGTCCCGCGCGCGCGCGTGCTGATCAAGATCGCCGCCACATGGGAAGGCATACAGGCGGCACGCGAACTGGAAAAAGAGGGCATCTTTTGCAACCTGACCCTGCTGTTCGCATTTTGCCAGGCGGTCGCCTGCGCCGACGCAAAAGTACGCCTGATTTCGCCCTTCGTCGGCCGCATCTACGACTGGCACAAAAAATCCTTGGGCGCGGCCTGGGACGAAGCGGCGCGCAGCCTGTCTAACGATCCCGGCGTGCAATCGGTCACGCGCATCTTCAATTATTACAAGCAACATGGCATCACCACGCAAGTGATGGGCGCCAGCTTCCGCAACGTCGGGCAGATCACGGCCTTGTCCGGCTGCGACTTGCTGACCATCAGCCCGGACTTGCTGGCCCAGCTGGAAGCGTCCAGCGTACCGTTCGAGCGCGCGCTGGGCATGGACCTGGGCGCGGCGCAGCCAGCCATCGCTTACGACGAGGCGGCTTTCCGCTACGCCTTGAATGACGATGCGATGGCAAGCGAAAAGCTGGCCGAAGGCATACGCGGCTTTGCCATCGATGCAGGCAAGCTGGACGCCATGATTGAACAGTTGCGCAGCCATTAAGGCTATGTATTGAGGCTATGAATCAAGGCTATACATTAAGGCAACAATCAAGTTTTCAACCGTAGCACCAATCGCTTTTCACAATAAAAACCTTGGAGATTCTCATGAAAAAAGTCATTACCGCCACCTTGCTGCTGTCCGCCGCCTGCGGCGCCTTTGCTGCCGACAAGCCATTGAAATCGATCGGCGTGAGCGTGGGCGACCTGGCCAATCCGTTTTTTGTCGCCATCGGCCGCGGCGCGGAAGAAAGCGCGAAAAAGCTCGGTGGCCCGGGCGTGAAAGTCACCACAGTGTCGAGCAAGTATGACTTGAACACCCAGGTAGACCAGATTGAAAACTTCATTGCCAACAAGACCGACATCATCATCGTGAACGCTGTCGATTCCAAAGGCATCGCGCCAGCCATCAAGAAAGCGCGCAATGCGGGCGTCGTCGTGATCGCCGTCGACGTGGGCGCCGTGGGCGCATCGGCCACCGTGATGTCCGACAACACCATGGCCGGCGACGTGTCGTGCGCCTACCTGGCCAAGCAGATCGGCGGCAAGGGCAATGTGGTCATCCTCAATGGCCCGCCGGTCACTTCCGTCATCGACCGCGTGAATGGCTGCAAGAAAACCTTGGCCGCATTCAAGGATATCAAGATCCTGTCCGACAACCAGAACGCGAACGGCAGCCGCGATGGCGGCATGACCGTGATGTCGAACTTGCTGACGGCGCATCCGAAGATCGACGCGGTGTTCGCCATCAATGACCCGACGGGCATCGGCGCCGAACTGGCGATCAAGCAATCGAAGCGTACGGACGTGAAGCTGATCACGGCCGTCGATGGCGCACCCGATGCCCAGAATGCGTTGAAAAACAAGGCCGGGCTGTTTGCCGCCACTGCGGCGCAAAACCCCTACCGCATGGCTACCGACGCCGTGCAGATGGGTTACGACATCATGAACGGGCGCACGCCGAAGCAAAGCATGGTGCTGTTGCCGACGCCGGCCATCACCAAGGAAAACGTCGCCACTTACACGGGCTGGGTAAAAAACTGAGCTGCCTGACCTGAACCACGTGTTGTCCGCCCCGACCTGTGCCGGTGGCGGGCAGCAGTTTCACCAGCAAGCGAGGACAGTCATGAGCGACGATATTATTTTTGAAATGCGCGGCATCGAGAAGCGCTTTGGTGCCACACGTGCGCTGCGCGGCGTGCACCTGACGGTGCGCAGCGGCGAAATCCATGCCGTAATGGGCGAAAATGGCGCCGGCAAGAGCACCCTGATGAAAATCCTTTCGGGCGTGTACACGCCGGACGCAGGTGAAATCATTCTCGACGGCAAGCCGATCAAGATCCGCAACCCGGGCGAGGCGCGCGCGCTGGGCATCAACCTGATTTACCAGGAATTGAGCGTGGCCAGGAACATGACGGTGGCACAAAACGTCTTCATGGGCAGCGAACCGCAAGGACCGTTCTGGACCGTCAAGGGCGGCGAAATGCGTGCGCGCACGAATGCCATCCTGGCCGACCTCGGTTCCCGCTTCGACGCAGACACCATGGTGTCGACCCTGTCGATTGCCGAGCAGCAACAGGTAGAGATCGCCCGCGCCCTGGTGCACGAAAGCCGCATCCTGATCATGGACGAGCCCACTGCCGCCCTGTCCGACCGGGAAACCGAACAATTGTTCCGCATCATCGAAGAACAGCGCGACAAGGGCCTGGCCGTGCTGTATATCAGCCACCGCATGGCCGAGGTGGAACGCCTGGCACGCCGTATCACGGTGCTGCGCGACGGCGCCTATGTGGGCGAGTTGGGCAAGGATGAGCTGGATCAAAAGAAAGTCGTGCAAATGATGGTGGGCCGTCCCGCCGACGACTTTTATGCACACCAGCGGCGCAGCAGCCGTGGTCCCGAGCGCTTGCGCGTGGAAAACGTCGGCGGCGGCAAGGTCAAGCCGGCCTCGTTTTCCCTGCATGCGGGCGAAGTGACGGGCTTGGCCGGCCTGGTCGGCGCGGGCCGCACAGAACTGGCGCGCTTGATCTTTGGCGCCGACAAGAAGCAATCGGGGCAAGTGTGGCTCGACGGCGAGGAAGTGCATATCCAGCGGCCGCTGACGGCGATACGCCACGGCATCGGCTACCTGCCGGAAGACCGCAAGAGCCTGGGCCTGTTCATGCAATTGTCGGCCATGGAAAACATGTCGATGAACATCCTGGACAAACACGCCACGGCGGGCGTGCTCAAGCGTGGCGCCCTGACGCAGCTCACGCGCGAGGCCATTGCCAACCTCAACGTGAAAGTGTCGGGGCCGGACGGCATCGTGGGGGGATTGTCTGGCGGCAACCAGCAGAAAGTGTTGCTGGCGCGCTGGCTGGCCATCGCACCGAAAGTGTTGATACTCGATGAACCGACACGCGGCGTGGACGTGGGCGCGAAGAGCGAAATTTACAAGATCATCCACCAATTGGCGGATGCGGGCACGGCCGTATTGTGCATTTCCAGCGAACTGGCCGAGCTGGTCGGCATCTGCGACCGGGTGATGGTGATGTGCGAGGGACGCTTGACGGGCGAAGTGACGGGCGACGACATCACGCAGGAAAACATCCTTGCCTACGCCACCGAGCTGGAAGCGGCATAAGAGTACGCAGAGAATAATCATTCAGGAGATAGAGCATGACAACGAGTACCACCAGCGGCGCCGCGCGCGCCAGCGAACCCTTCAATGCCTCGAACTTGATGCGCCGCCTGGGCATGCTGCCCGTGCTGGTCGTACTCTACCTGGCCATGTACGGCCTGACCGTGTATTTCTCGGCCGACGGCACGTCGACCTTCATGACCAGCAATAACACCATGAACATCTTCCGCCAGGTGTCGATCAACATCGTGCTGGCGTCCGGCATGACTTTCGTTATTTTGACCAGCGGCATCGACCTGTCCGTCGGCTCCGTGCTGGCCGTCTCGGCCGTGGCGGGCATGCTGATGTCGCTGTCGGCGCAGTTCGCCGGCTTCTCTATCCCCACCTTTTTGATCGTCGGCCTGCTGCTGGGCGCGCTCAACGGCGTGCTGGTGGCGCTCGTCGGCCTCAATCCTTTCGTGGTGACATTGGGCACCATGACGGCCCTGCGCGGCGCAGCCTACCTGCTGGCCGACGGCACCAGCGTGCTGAACACGGAAATCCCCAGCTTCGAATGGATGGGTAACGGCAGCTTCCTGGCCATTCCCTGGCTGATCTGGCTGGCCGCAGCGGTAGTGCTGCTGACCTGGTTTATCCTGCGCAAGACGACGCTGGGCCTGCATATTTACGCTGTCGGCGGCAATATCCAGGCAGCCCGTTTGACGGGCATCAAGGTGGGCTTCGTATTGATGTTTGTCTACACCATCAGCGGCCTGTTCGCGGGCCTCGGTGGCGCCATGTCGGCCAGCCGTTTGTACGCGGCCAACGGCAATTGGGGTACCGGCTATGAGCTCGACGCCATCGCAGCCGTCGTGCTCGGCGGCACCAGCCTGATGGGCGGCGTCGGTTCCGTCTGGGGGACTGTCATCGGCGCGCTGATCATCGGCGTGATGAATAATGGCTTGACCATCCTGGGCCTGTCATCGTTCTGGCAGTATGTGGCGAAAGGCGTGGTAATCGTGCTGGCCGTGATTCTCGACAGATGGCGCCAGTCGCACGCGCAGAACTGATTGTGCTGGTGGTGTCGGGTTACGCGCTGCGCGCTGCGCGCTAACCCGACCTACCGTTGACGTCGTAGGTCCGATTAGCGCTACGCGCGTAATCCGACAATACCCTGGAACACCAGCCGCATTTCCACATGCGCTATGCCCGCCTCTTCAAACTGCTCTCCCTGCGGCACGAAACCGTGGCGCGCATAGAATGGCGCGGCCACGGTTTGCGCGTTCAGCATCACCGCTGCATCGCCGCGTTCGCGGGCTTGGTCCATCAGCGCGGTCAAAATGGCGCCGCCCACGCCCGTGCCGCGGCCCGGCTGGCGCACGGCCATGCGGCCAATATGGCCATCCGGCAATAGACGGCCCGTGCCGATGGCGTTGCCGGCAGCGTCAACAGCGACGGCGTGCAGGCAGACCGCGTCCATGTCGTCGAGTTCGATCTCGGCCGGCACTTTCTGTTCATCGACGAACACTTCAAAACGAATGGCGGTAGCGTCAGGGCCCAGAGTGGCCCAGTCGCCGAGGCGGATGGTGTGCTTGGTCATGGTAGGGGCTAAAGGTTGGGGATAAAAACAGACACAGACAGGCCGCGATTATCGCACGGCCTGCCCGACAAACGAGAATCAGGCCAGCTTCACCAACTGCTTGCCGAAGTTACGTCCTTGCAACAGACCGATGAAGGCCTCGGGTGCGCTGGCCAGGCCATCGGCCACGGATTCGCGGAACTTCAGCTTGCCCGTCGCCACCAAGGTAGCCAGTTCGCTCAAGCCCTGCGGCCACCATTGCGGCTGCTCGGAGACGATAAAGCCGCGCACGCTCAGGCGGTTGGTCAGGATGAAGCGCGCATTGTCGAGTGGCGTCGCTTCGCCATTGTAGCCGGCGATCCAGCCGCAGATGGCCACGCGGCCAAACGCATTGGTGCGCGCCAGGGCTGCGTCGAAGATGGCGCCGCCCACGTTTTCAAAGATGGCGTCAATGCCGTCCGGCGTGGCTGCCGCCAGGTCTGCCGCCAGATTGCCGGCCTTGTAGTCGATGCAGGCATCGAAACCGAGTTCCTCGACAACATAGCGGCATTTCTGCGCGCCGCCGGCAATGCCGACCACGCGGCAGCCTTTCAATTTCGCCAACTGCCCGACGACGCTACCGACGGCGCCGCTGGCGGCCGACACGACCACCGTTTCGCCTGCTTTCGGCGCCATGATCTGGTTCAAGCCATACCATGCCGTCATGCCGGGCATGCCAACAGCGCCCAGATAGGCCGAAGCGGGAATGTGCGTCGTGTCGACCTTGCGCAGCATGCTGCCATCCGAGACGGCCACTTCGGCCCAGCCCAAGGTGCCGACCACCGTGTCGCCGACGGCAAACGTCGGATGCTGCGATTCGAGCACCACGCCCACCGTGCCGCCTATCATGGTTTCATTCAAAGCTTGCGGCGCCGCATAGCTTTTACCCTCGCTCATGCGCCCGCGCATATACGGATCGAGCGAGAGGAACTGGTTACGTACCAGCAACTGGCCATCCGTGATAGCGGGAATGTCCGCCGTTTCCAGGCGAAAGTTATCTGGCTGCACTTCGGCCGTTGGGCGCGAGGCGAGGACGATGCGTTGGTAGGTGGTCATATGAGATCCTGTTTTGGGTGAAGTTTAAAATTTAGCCCGTGAAGCAAGAGCTGGGGTCGGACCCGCCGGGTCCGACCCCAGTCCTTGTTCTTGGGCTAAAAATAGCATCACTAACACTAACTTAACGGCATTAGGGTCAGAGCCGCCGGGGGAATGCGTCCCTGTGGGCCGCATTCCGATCGCGAAGCGACTGACCCCAGCCCTTCGCTTTGGAGTTAACGGGTTTTCACACTTCATAATCCATGCATTGCCGCGCTTCACGCACGGCGGCGAAAAATGGCTTGATTTTGACGTGCTCGGGATGGTTCTGATAGGCTTCAAGCGCTGCGCGGCTGGCGAATTCACTATACAGCACGAGGTCATAGGTGGCCTCCAGCCCCGGCTGGGCAATGACTGCCTCGAATGTCAGGATGCCGGGCACCAGCTTGGCGCAGGAATCGAGCAAGGCTTTCAATTTCAAGGCGTTGGTGGCGCGGTCGGCACCTTCGGCGTGGTCTAACAGTTTCCAGAAAATAATATGCTTGATCATGGTGGCAGGCTGCTTATCTATAAATGAAGCATGACTGTAACCGCTATTGGCGCGCCTTGCAGAAACAGGGAAAGCAACGCAAACGGGCGGCCCTGAAAGCCGCCCGCAGACTAACTTAACACCACATCACAGCACTTCAAACAGGCCGGCCGCGCCCTGCCCGCCGCCGATGCACATGGTTACCACCACGTATTTGACACCGCGGCGCTTGCCTTCGATCAAGGCGTGGCCCGTCAGGCGTGCGCCCGACACGCCATACGGGTGGCCGACGGCAATCGCCCCGCCGTTCACGTTCAGGCGATCCATGGGGATGCCCAGGGTATCGGCGCAATACAGCACTTGCACGGCGAACGCTTCGTTCAGTTCCCACAGGCCGATGTCGGCCACCGTCAAGCCCGCCTTTTTCAGCAGTTTCGGAATCGCATACACGGGGCCGATGCCCATTTCATCGGGTTCGCAGCCGGCCACGGCAAAACCGCGGAAGACGCCCAGCGGCTGCAATCGTTTTGCTTGCGCCACTTTCGCATTCATCACGATGGCCATCGAAGCGCCGTCGGAAAACTGGCTGGCGTTGCCGGCGCTGATGACGCCGCCCGGCATGGCCGAACGAATCTTGGCCACGCCTTCATAGGTGGTGTCGGCACGGATACCTTCATCGGCAGAGATCGTCACTTCGCGCGACACCAACATGCCACTGTCCTTGTCGGCCACGCCCATGATGGTGCGCATTGCCACGATTTCTGCGTCGAACAGGCCGCGCGCCTGGGCTGCGGCAGCGCGCTGCTGGCTTTGCACGCCATACGCATCCTGGCGCTCGCGCGAAATCTGGTAGCGGCTGGCCACGGTTTCAGCCGTCTGCAGCATGGGCCAGTACACTTCCGGCTTATGCTGCTGCAGCCAGACATCGCGCGCCATGTGCGTATTCATTTCATTTTGCACGCAGGAAATCGACTCTACGCCGCCGGCCGCATAGATATCGCCTTCGCCGGCAATGATGCGCTGCGCTGCCAGGACGATCGCCTGCAAGCCCGACGAGCAAAAGCGGTTGACGGTCATGCCCGCCGTCGTGACAGGGCAGCCGCCGCGCAAGGCGACCTGGCGCGCGATATTGCCACCCGTGGCGCCTTCCGGGAAGGCGCAGCCGACCAGCACGTCTTCCACTTCGGCGGCCTCGATACGCGCGCGCTCGACGGCAGCGGCCAGTACATGGCCGCCCAGGGCAGCGCCGTGCGTCATATTAAACGCGCCCTTCCAGGACTTGGCCAGGCCCGTGCGGGCGGTCGAAACGATGACGGCTTCATTCATGCTGTGTCTCCTTGTGGAAATGTTATTTACTACATCATAGTGTCTTTGAAAGCAGAATAGCACATTTAAGTACGGTCGTTCGCAAAGCTATGATAGATAATAATTTGTAAGTTTGGCGTAAGTTTCAAGCAAGCATGGCGTAAGGTTCGGGGCACAAACTCCAACCCAGCCATTGCAAGAATGGTCAAAAAGACTACGGCAATGGTTCACTATAAAACATAGGGAGACAAACCATGGCAACACCATCCGGCTCAGCCGACGTACGGAAATTTTCCAGCAAGGGAACGCCGATTACACCCGAAGAACGCAAGGTCATCTTTGCATCCTCGCTCGGCACCGTCTTTGAATGGTATGATTTTTATCTGTACGGTTCGCTCGCATCCATCATCGCCAAGCAATTTTTCATCGGCGACCCCACCACCACCTTCATCTTTGCGCTGCTAGCGTTTGCCGCTGGCTTCATCGTGCGTCCATTCGGCGCGCTGGTCTTTGGCCGCCTGGGCGACATGATAGGCCGCAAGTACACCTTCCTGATCACCATTTTGATCATGGGCGGCTCCACCTTCATCGTCGGCTTGCTGCCGGGCTATGCGTCCATCGGCATCGCCGCACCGATCATCCTCGTCATCCTGCGCATCCTGCAAGGCCTGGCGCTGGGCGGCGAATACGGTGGCGCGGCGACCTATGTGGCCGAGCACGCGCCTGAAGGCAAGCGCGGCGCGTTCACAGCATGGATACAAACCACGGCAACGCTGGGCTTCTTCCTGTCGCTGATGGTCATTCTGGGCACCCGCCTGGCCACGGGCGAGAAGGATTTCGAAGCGTGGGGCTGGCGTATTCCCTTCCTGGTCTCCGTCCTTCTGCTCGGTATTTCCGTGTGGATCCGCCTGGCCATGAATGAATCGCCGGCGTTTGCCAAGATGAAAGCCGAGGGCAAGACCTCGAAAGCGCCGCTGACGGAAGCATTCGGCAAGTGGAAAAACCTGAAGATCGTCATCCTGGCCCTGATCGGCCTGACCGCCGGCCAGGCCGTCGTCTGGTACACGGGCCAATTCTACGCCCTGTTCTTCATGATCCAGACCCTGAAAGTGGACCTGGCAACGGCCAACGTGCTGATCGCCATCGCCCTGCTGCTGGCGACGCCGTTCTTCCTGTTCTTCGGCGGCCTGTCCGACCGCATCGGCCGCAAGTACATCATCCTCGGCGGCTGCCTGATTGCCGCAGCGACTTACTTCCCCATCTTCAACGGCTTGACCCACTTTGCCAATCCGCAGCTGGAAGCGGCACTGAAGAACTCGCCCGTGGTGGTGGTGGCCGATCCTGCTTCCTGCCACTTCCAGTTCAACATGACCGGAACCAAGAAGTTCCCCTCGTCGTGCGACATCGTCACAGGCTTCCTGTCGAACAGCTCGGTGAACTACACGAAGGAAGACGCACCGGCCGGCTCAATCGCCAAGGTGCGCATCGGGGCAAAGGAATTTTCCTCGTTCAATGCCGTCATGACGGCCGATGGCCTGAACTTCGATGCCGACAGCAAGGCCCGCGAAGTGGTGCTCAAGAAAGAAATCGGCGCCGGCATCAAGGAAGCGGGCTACCCTGCGAAAGCCAATCCGGACCAGATCAACAAGCCGATGGTCGTCTTGCTGCTGTTCATCCTGGTGCTGTATGTGACGATGGTGTATGGTCCGATCGCCGCCATGCTGGTGGAAATGTTCCCCACGCGTATACGTTACACCTCGATGTCCCTGCCCTACCATGTGGGTAATGGCTGGTTCGGCGGCTTGCTGCCGACCACGGCCTTCGCACTGGTGGCCTTCAAGGGCGACATCTATTACGGCCTCTGGTATCCGATCGTCGTGGCCCTGGCCACTGTCGTGATCGGCACCCTGTTCGTCAAGGAAACGAAGGACAACAATATCTACGCCGACGATTGATGCGGCGCCAGCCCCGACCGCAAGGCCGGGGCCAGCAAAGCAAAACGCCGCTGACTCATCAGCGGCGTTTATTTTTTATACGGCGTATGCGGCGGCGAGCTTACTGGTCGCTCTTGCTCTTTTTCACCTGGTCGCGCTGCTGCACGTATTGCTGGTAGCTGGTCTGGTTGCGCTTGCGGCAGGCATTGCGGTCGTCAAAATTATTGAGGCTGTTGCAATACTCGCCGATCTTGTCCCGGTTCGCGTCATACAAAACTTCACAGCCACCCATGGCCAGCAAAAAAGGGACGATCAGATATTTCATTGCTACTCTCATGGATAGGGACGTATTGCGCGTAAAAACACCAGATTGCCGAATTGGCAAGCGAACAAGCTTTATCTTAACGCGATCCTGGCAAAAAGTACAAGAGCTCGGTATGTCAAAGTGGAGACGGTGAGGACAAGACGGCCTCATGCCTGAGCAACGCTGCGTTCAACAACGGGTTGTCCGCCGCAAACGCCGCCAAGTGCTCGAGCAGCACACGCACGCGGGCCGGCAGGTAGCGCCGCTGGGTCCACACGGCATACACATGGCGCGGCTGCGGCATCCAGTCGGGCAGCACACGCACAAGGCTGCCTCTAGCGACTTCATCGCGACATTGCAGAAGCGGACACAGCAAGATGCCGATACCCGCGTCCGCCATTTCCACAGCCAGGCGCATTTCATTGACGCGCAGGCGCGCCTGCGGTTCGATCAGCATCTCGGCGCCATCGCCTGGCCGCCGCAAACGCCAAGTGCGCAGCGGCTCGGCCACGATCAACTGGTGCAGTGCCAGTTCTTGCAAGTCGCGCGGTACGCCTGCACGCGCCAGATAGGCCGGCGCAGCCACCATCACCAGCGCGGCGCTGCCCAGGCGCCGCTGCATCAGCGAGGAATCGTCGAGCGCGCCGACGCGGATGGCCAGGTCGGCGCCGCTACTGACCAGATCTTGCAGCAGATTCGACAATTCCAGCTCCAGGCGGATATCCGGGTACTGCTGCATGAAGCTGACCCAGGCGGGCGTGAGCAAGCCGCTGGCAAAGTTCACCGGTGCCAGTACGCGGATGCAGCCCGAGACGGCCGACAGGCTGGCATCGAGCTGCTGCGTCGCTTGGCGCAACGCATGCACGAGGGGGCGGCACTGCTCGTAGTATTGCCAGCCTTCCGCCGTCGGTTGCAAACGGCGCGCACTGCGGTTGAGCAAGCGGTAGCCCAGCTGGCCTTCCAGCTTTTGCAGCCGGCGCGTGACGGTAGCGGCGGGCAAGTCTTCCTTGACGGCCGCAGCATGCAGGCTGCCGGCCTCCACGATGGCGACAAACAAGGCCAAGTCATCGAGCATGAGTCCCCTCGCATGATTGCATTTATGGAATTTGAAATTGAAAATATGCCTCTAGTATAGATTGCTGCAATTCGTTACGCTAGCCTATCCTACATTGTGAAAGTGCCCCATGTCCGAAGCTCTGCGCCTGCGCTGCGTGTTCGCCTTCCTGATGTCGCTGGTGATGACATTGCTGATGAGCGCCTGGGTCACCTGGCTCAATATCGGCTTGCAAGCGGACTTCCTGCCCCGCTGGCGGCATGCGTTTTTTGCCGCCTGGCCCGTGGCCTTCTGCGCCGTGATGCTGTTTGCGCCCCGCGTGCAGCTGATCAGCCGTGGTATCGCAGCGCGCCTCACCCGCCCGGCACCTGCCTGCCCCGTCTGCGCACCAGTTACGCCATGTACTTGCAACAAACGCCCTTAACCGCCAGTTAGCCACCGCCAGTGTCTGTCGGTCACTTCGGCCCACGACCGCCCTGATCCGGGCTATGCTATGGCCGTCCTGGTTTTGTTAGTGGAATGCCCATGCTCGATCACGTTTCCCTCACCGTTGCCGACCTGGAACGCGCCGAGCGCTTCTACGATGCCATCTTCGCCGCGCTGGGCGTGCCCAAGGTGGGCAGCGACCATGCCGACGCCTGGGTAGGCTATGGCGAGCGCAGCGATGCTGAACACCCTGAACGCAGCTATTTTTCCGTACGCCTGGGCCCCAGGCCCAACGACGCGCCGCGCCGCCATTACTGCTTCAAGGCCGCTACGCGTGTGGCCGTGGATGCGTTCTGGCACGCCGGCTTGGCACACGGCGGCATCGACCTGGGCGCGCCCGGCCTGCGCCACTATCACGCCAGCTATTACGCGGCCTTTTTGTGCGATCCGGACGGCAACCGCATCGAAGCCGTGTGCCATCGCGCCGAGGCCGGTTGACAGGACGGGGAAACCGCTTCTGTTCGACATTTCCACTTCCATAGGATTTGCCTATAATGGCTGGCACGCCATACTGTTACCCGGTCCCTGCACCAAGAAGGAGATTCATGCATCATCTACTCGTCGGCCGCCCTGCGCGCACCATGCTTCTCTCCAGCGCCGGCTTGCTGCTGGCAGGCTGTTTTTCCGGCTGCTCGCTGCTGCCCTCCTCGCCGGCCACGCAAGGCGTGCCGGCCACGGCCGCCCTGCCCGACGCCAGCATCGCCTACAGCTTGAGCGGCCAGAACGGCTTGCCCGTGGTGTTCCAGTCAGCCATGGGCGACGGCAAGGATGTCTGGGCCAAGGTCGTGCCCGAAGTAGAGCGACAGCACCGAGTGCTGGTGTACGACCGCCCTGGTTACGGCGACAGCCAGAAAACCAGCACGCCGCGCGACCCGTGCACCATTGCCGCCCAGCAGCGCGCCCTGCTGGCGCAAGCGGGCTTGAAGCCGCCCTATGTACTGGTCGGCCACGCCTTGGGTGGGCTGTATCAGTATGTGTATGCCAAGCTGTACCCGCAGGACGTGGCCGGATTGATACTGCTCGATCCCACGCATCCGCAGCAATGGAGCCGCCTGCAAAAAGACGCGTCCGCCTACGCCATGCTCGTGCAAACCCGGCGCAAGCTGATGTTCAATAGTACCGAATCGGCCGAATTCGATGCCCAGACGCAATGCCTGCAGCATATCGACATGGCCAGTCCACTGCGCGTGCCGGCCATGCTGCTGGTGCGCGACAAGTTTGGCATCGAAGAAATGGGGTCGTTTGAAAACGTGCTGCGGGCGCAGGAACAAGCGTGGCAGCGCCTGTCCGGCGCGCCCGCCATTGAACGCATCACCGGCACCGGCTATTACATCCAGAAAGACAATCCCGTCATCGTCAACGAGGCGATCAAGATGGTGGTGAAGAAGAAGTAGTCCGGGGTCAGACCCGTTGGGTCTGACCCCAGCAGTTGTTTTGGGGTTTAACGTTCAGCTATTAAAGCCCTTGCCCTCGCCCGCCAGTTTCAGCAGCAGCGGCGCCGGTGTCCACGCGTCGCCGTGGCGGCCTTTCGCATAAGCGGCAATGGTATCGAGTACATTGGGCAAGCCGAGCGTATCGGCATAAAACATCGGGCCGCCACGGAACAGGGGGAAGCCGTAGCCCGTCAGATACACCATGTCGATGTCCGAGGCGCGTTGGGCGATGCCCTCTTCCAGAATGCGCGCGCCTTCATTGACCAGCGCATACACGAGGCGTTCGACGATTTCCTGGTCGCTGACCTTGCGCCGCGCCACGCCGATATCGGCGCAGTGCTGGACTATCATGGCGTTCACCTGCTCCGAAGGATAGGCCTTGCGGTCGCCCGCCTTGTAGTCATACCAGCCGGCGCCCGTCTTCTGGCCGTAGCGGCCAAGTTCACACAGCAAATCAGCCGTCTTCGAATACGTCACTGCCGGCTTTTCCACAGCGCGGCGCTTGCGAATGGCCCAGCCGATGTCGTTGCCGGCCAGGTCGCCCATGCGGAACGGACCCATGGCGAAGCCGAATTTCTCGACCGCCTTGTCCACCTGTTCCGGCAAGCAGCCTTCTTCCAGCAGGAAACCGGCTTGCCGGCTGTACTGCTCGATCATGCGGTTACCGATGAAGCCATCGCAGACGCCCGAGACCACGCCCGTTTTTTTCAGCTTTTTCGACAACGCCAGCGCCGTGGCCAGCACGTCCTTGCCAGTCTGTGCGCCACGCACGATTTCCAGCAGCTTCATGACATTCGCCGGGCTGAAGAAATGCGTGCCGATCACATCTTGCGGGCGTTGGGTGAACGCAGCGATCTTGTCGAGGTCCAGGGTCGAGGTGTTCGAGGCAAGGATGGCACCCGGTTTCATGACGGCGTCGAGTTGCTTGAACACGGCTTCCTTGACAGCCAGTTCTTCGAAAACGGCCTCGATAACGATGTCAGCCTGCGCGATATCGGCATACGCCAGGGTGCCGCTGACCAGGGCGATGCGCTGCTCGGCCTTCTCTTGCGTCAATTTACCCTTTTTCACCGTGTTTTCATAATTCTTGCGTATCGTCGCCAGGCCCTTGTCCAGCGCTTCCTGCCGCGTTTCCAGCAAGGTTACGGCAATGCCCGCGTTGGCGAAATTCATGGCGATGCCCGCGCCCATGGTGCCGGCGCCCACGATGGCCGCGCTGGCAATGGCGCGCACGGGCGTGTCGGATGGCACGTCAGGCACCTTGCTGGCGAGCCGCTCGGCAAAGAAAGCATGGCGCAGGGCTTTCGATACCGGTGACTGCACCAGTTGCATGAACAGTTCGCGCTCGTACTGCAAGCCCTCGTCGAATGTCATCGTCACGGCGGCCGCCACGGCATCGACGCATTTCAGCGGCGCAGGAAACGGGCCGGACATGGCTTTTACCGTATTGCGCGAGAACTGTAAAAAGGCTGCATGGTTCGGGTAGTCCACCTTGCGCTCGCGTACTGTTGGCAACGGACGCACATCGGCCACCTTGGTGGCGAAGGCGACGGCAGCTTGCAGCAAGTCCGCGCCGGGGGCGGTGACCTCGTCGAACAAGGCCGTGCCGGCCAGCTTTTCGGACGCTACGGGCGTGCCAGAGACGATCATATTGAGCGCCATTTCCATACCCAAGACTCTCGGCAGGCGCTGCGTGCCGCCCGCGCCGGGCAAGATGCCAAGCTTGACTTCCGGCAAGGCCATCTGCGCGCCGGGCGCGGCCACGCGGTAGTTGCAACCGAGCGCCAGTTCCAGGCCGCCCCCCATGCAGACGCTGTGGATGGCCGCCACCACGGGCTTGCTCGCACTTTCCACCACATTGATCAGGGTGTGCAGGGTCGGTTCCGTGAGCGCCTTGGGCGAATTGAATTCCTTGATATCAGCGCCACCCGAAAAAGCCTTGCCAGCGCCCGTGATGACGATGGCTTTCACAGCCTCATCGGCCAAGGCCTGGCGGATGCCCGCGACGGCAGCCGTGCGCGTGGCCAGTCCCAGGCCGTTGACGGGTGGATTGGCGAGGGTAATGACGGCAACAGCGCCGTTCACTTGATATTGAGCACTCATGTCGCTTCCTTAGTGGAGTATCGGGTGTATCGGTGTATCGGATTATCGGTTTTTGCTTGGCGGTGCGAGCGCAGGCCCGAAAAGACGGGCCTGGCGCAGCAGCAGCAGCAGCTGTTCTACGCGCGGCGTTTCGCTAAATGCCGGGCAACTGGTTAATGCCGTTCAGTTAAGGATTTTGGCGTGATTTATGAGCGCCAGTAAATTCGCTAACCCCAGAGGCAAAGAGCTGGGGTCGGTCACTTCGTGATCGGAATGTGCTCCATTGAAGCACATTCCCCCTCAGGGTCCGACCCCTGTCCTGGTTCTTGGGCTAAAAATAGCATCACTAACACACTAACTGAACGGCATTACGGGCAGCTGGTGGCCCTTGAACTGCTCGCGCAGCTTGTTCTTCTGGATCTTGCCGGTGGCGCCTGTGGGCAAGGCATCGACGAACAGCACGTCGTCCGGCGTCCACCACTTGGCGATCTTGCCGTCAAAAAATTGCAGCAAGGCCTCGCGCGTGAGCGCCATGCCCGGGCGCAGCACCACCACCAGCACGGGTCGCTCATCCCATTTCGGGTGAAACACGCCGATGCACGCCGCTTGCAGCACGGCCGGGTGCGCCATGGCCAGGTTTTCCAGGTCGATGGTGCCTATCCACTCGCCGCCCGACTTGATCACGTCCTTGCTGCGGTCCGTGATCTGCATATAGCCATCCGCGTCGATGGTGGCCACGTCGCCCGTGGGGAACCAGCCATCTTGCAGCACGTCGCCGCCCTCGTTCTTGTAGTACGAAGAAATAATCCACGGCCCTTTCACCAGCAAGTGGCCGTAGGCAACACCATCCCATGGCAGCTCCTTGCCATCGTCGTCGACGATCTTCATGTCCACGCCGTAAATGGCATGACCCTGCTTTTGCAGGATCTTGCGCTGCGCCTCCTTCGGCAAGTCCAGGTGCTGGCTCTGCAAGCCGCCCGCCGTGCCCAGTGGCGACATTTCCGTCATGCCCCAGGCGTGGATGACTTCGATGTCGAACTTGTCGATCAAGGTATCCATCATGGCCGGCGGACAGGCAGCACCGCCGATCACCGTGCGGCGGAAGGTGGAAAATGTCAACTTGTTTTGCAAGGCATGGTTCAGCAAGCCCAGCCAGACTGTTGGCACGCCGGCCGAGAACGTCACTTTTTCCGCCTCGAACAAGTCGTACAGTGACTTGCCATCCAACGCCGCGCCGGGAAACACCATGCGCGCGCCCGACAGGGGCACGGAATATGGCAAGCCCCAGGCATTCACGTGGAACATGGGTACGACGGGCAACACCGTATCGGAGGAGCGCACGTTGAGCGCACTGGGCATGGCCGAGGCATACGCGTGCAGCACGGTCGAGCGGTGCGAATACAGGGCGCCCTTGGGGTTGCCCGTGGTGCCGGACGTGTAGCACAACGTGGCGGCCGCATTCTCGTCGAACAAGGGCCAGGTGTAATCGTCGCTATGCGTGGCGATCAAGTCTTCATAGCACAGCAGGTCGGGGATGGCGCTGCTGGCGGGCATGCTGTCGCGCTCGCACATCAGGACGAAGTGGCGCACAAACGTGCAGTCGGCGGCAATTTTTTCCACCACCGGCAGGAACGTCAAATCAAACAGTAAAACCTGGTCTTGCGCGTGATTTGAAATATAGGCGATCTGATCGGGAAACAAACGAGGATTGATGGTGTGCAGCACCGCGCCCGAGCCAGACACGGCATAGTAAGCTTCCAGGTGACGATAGCCATTCCAGGCCAGGGTGGCAACCCGGTCGCCCATGCCGACGCCAAGGCTATGCAAGGCGTTCGCCAGGCGGCGCGCGCGCTGGTGGCATGCGCGGTAAGTGTAGCGGTGCATATCACCCTCGACGCGCCGGGAAATGATTTCACTGGCGCCATAATGACGCGCTGCAAACTCGATAATGCTCGAAATCAGCAGGGGCTGATTCATCATCTGGCCCATTACTGGACTCAAGGGAAATGCCGCCATCGTGTCTCCTGGAATGAATATTTGGTGATTCTTGGATTGGAAAGACTGCCCTAGTTTCGTACGAGCGTGCGGAAATCGTCAACGCATTTCGATATTGCAATGCAACATGGCATTTTCGCTATCGTTTTGTGCCGCGCAAGCACCCGCCGCAGCGCCCGCCACACGCCTTGGCGCGGTGCGGTAAAATCGCACTCCAGACTGGCGCTGTTTGCCGCCATCTCTTTTTTTGAATGGAATCGCCATCAGCGCTACTACCTTACCACTGGATAACGCCTTTGCGGCTTTGCCGCCGGCGTTCTATACGCATTTGATGCCGACGCCCTTGCCCGCCGCGTATTTCGTGGCCGCCAGCGCGCAGGCAGCAAGCCTGGTCGGCCTCGATTGCGCGCGCCTGGCCGAGCCGGACTTTGTGGCGCTGCTGAGCGGCAACGTCGTCGCCGAGCGCTCCAGGCCACTGTCGGCCGTGTACTCGGGCCACCAGTTCGGCGTCTGGGCCGGACAACTGGGCGATGGCCGCGCCATCTTGCTGGGCGATCTCGCCACCGCAGACGGTCCGCTGGAGCTGCAGCTGAAAGGCGCCGGCGCCACGCCGTATTCGCGCATGGGCGACGGACGCGCCGTGCTGCGCTCGTCGATCCGTGAATTCCTCTGCTCGGAAGCCATGGCGGCGCTGGGCATACCCACTTCGCGCGCGCTGTCCATCATGGGTTCGCAACAAGGCATCATGCGCGAAACGGTGGAGACGGCGGCCGTCGTGACGCGCATGGCACCGAGTTTTGTCCGCTTCGGCTCGTTCGAACACTGGTTTTACCGCAAGAAGCCGGAAGAGCTGAAAATCCTCGCCGATTACGTCATCGATGGCTTTTACCCGCATTTACGCGCTGCAGCCAATCCCTACCAAGCCTTGCTGCACGAAGTGTGCGTGCGCACCGCGCACATGATTGCACAATGGCAAGCGGTCGGCTTCATGCATGGCGTGATGAACACGGACAATATGTCGATCCTGGGCCTGACCCTCGATTACGGCCCCTTCGGCTTCATGGAAGCGTTTGACGCGCAACATATCTGCAACCATACGGACCAGCAGGGCCGCTATAGCTACGCCAATCAGCCGCAGGTGGGCCACTGGAACTGCCATGCGCTGGGCCAGGCGCTGCTGCCGCTGATCGGCGAGGTGGCCGAGGCGCAGGCGGCGCTGGACGCGTACCAGCCCGCCTTTGCGGACAAGATGAATGGCTTGCTGCGCGCCAAGCTGGGCTTGCAAACGCAGCAGGACGACGATACGACGCTGTTCGACAGCATGTTTGCGCTGATGCAAGCGAACAGCGTGGATTTCACCCACTTTTTCCGCACCCTGGCGACACTGCAGGTGGCCGCCCCCGAGCATGACACGCCACTGCGCGACATGTTCATCGACCGCCCCGGCTTCGATGCCTGGGCCGCGACGTATCGCGCGCGCCTGCTGCAGGAAGGCAGTGTCGATGCGCAGCGGCAAGTGGCCATGCACCAGGTCAACCCGAAATACGTGCTGCGCAACTACCTGGCGCAAGTGGCTATCGAAAAAGCCCAGCAGCAGGACTACACGGAAGTGACAACCTTGCTGGAAATTTTACAAAAGCCATTTGACGAACAGCCCGAACACCATCACTATGCGGCCCTGCCACCCGACTGGGCCAGCCACCTTGAAGTCAGTTGCTCATCCTGAGGTACTACCATGACCACGAATAAAGTCAAAAAAACCGACGCCGAATGGCGCGCCATGCTCGATTCCATGCAATACCAGGTCACGCGCCATGCGGCCACGGAGCGGGCCTTCACAGGCAAGTTCTGGGATCACCATGAACACGGCATCTACACCTGCGTTTGCTGCAATACGCCATTATTTGCCTCGGACACGAAGTTCGATTCCGGCTGCGGCTGGCCCAGCTATTTCCAGGCCCTCGACCCGGCTAACGTGACGGAAATCGTTGACCGCAGCCACGCCATGGTGCGCACGGAAATTGTCTGCGCCGTGTGCGACGCCCACCTGGGCCACGTCTTCCCGGACGGCCCGCCACCAACCGGCTTGCGCTATTGCATCAATTCGGCCTCCTTGCGCTTCGATCCACAGCCGTAAGGCCACAGGGGTCACTGGGAGCACGAATGTTGCTCCTAAGTTATTCCTAAGATGTTTACACCACGCTCATAGTAAAGTCTCGCCATGAAATTTCTATTCGACCTCTTCCCCCTGATCGCCTTTTTCGCCGCCTTCAAACTGGGCGGCATGTATGAAACGGCCACGCATGATTTGGTGCAGCAATACCTGTCCGGTTTGGTATCGGGCGGCCTGATCAAGCCTGAGCAGGCACCATGGATACTCGCCACTGTGGTCGGCATCGTCGCCACCGCCTGCCAGGTCAGCTATTTACTGCTGCGCGGGCGCAAGGTCGACGCCATGCTGTGGCTGTCGCTGTTCATCTTTGTCGTGTTCGGCGGCGCCAGCATTTATCTGCATGACGATTTCTTCCTGAAATGGAAGCCGACCCTGATCTACTGGCTGTCCGGCCTGGCCCTCCTGATTGCCCAGGTGGGCTTCAAGAAAAACCTGATCCGCAAGACCATGGAAGCGCAAGTGCAATTGCCCGATGCAGTCTGGAAGCAGTTGCTGGCCGCCTGGATCATTTTCTTTGGCGCGATCGGCGCATTGAACCTGTTCGTCGCTTTTGTACTGTTCCAAGGCGACATGGCCGCCTGGGTCAGCTTCAAAGCGTTTGGCGCGACCGGCATTTTCTTCGCCTTCATCGTGGCGCAAACCCTGTTCCTGGCCAAACATATCAAGGAAGAAGCATGAACACAATAGCTAGCTCGCCAGAAACGCGCATGCAGCGCATTCGTAGCCGTCTGGAAACGGCACTTTCTCCTCTGGAATGCGTGCTGGAAGACGACTCGGCGCGCCACCGCGGTCATGCGGGCGCCGCTTCGGGCGGAGGCCATTACAATCTACGCATTATTTCTCGTCAATTTGAGGGGCTCAGGCTCGTCATGCGGCATCGACTGGTGTATGATTCCGTGCACGATATGATGCATAATGAGATACATGCATTGGCAATTGTTGCCTTGGCGCCGTCCGAAGCAGTATGAGTATCAGGATGGGATGGCGTTTCGGCATACCAGGGAAACTTGGTTTGCCGCTTGCCGCAAGCGTCATGTAGGCGTTTTCTTTCCATGCGTTTTTTACGAAACTTTCCCTAACAGGATTTAATAATGACTTTTAAGCCAGCCCGCTTGCTGATCGCACTACTCGCCGTTGTCGCGGTACCTGTTTTTGCGCAAAATGTTGCCGTTGTTAATGGCAAGCCTATCCCATCGTCGCGCGTTGATGCAGTCGTCAAGCAAGTCGTCGCCCAAGGCCAGCAACCGGATTCGCCGCAATTGCGCGAAATGATCAAGAAGGACTTGATCGGCCGTGAAGTGCTGATGCAAGAAGCGGAAAACAAAGGTTTCGGTAAAGATGCCGCTGTCAAGCTGCAAATCGAGAACGCACGCCAGGCCATCGTCATCAACGCCCTGGTCGGCGACTATCTGAAAAAGAATCCAGTCAACGACGCTGAAATCAAGGCTGAATACGATCGCTTCGTGGCCCAGACCGGCGACAAGGAATACCATGTGCGCCACATCCTGGTAGCCAGCGAAGCCGAAGCGAAAGACATCATCGCCAAGCTGAAAGGCGGCGCCAAGTTCGAAGACCTGGCCAAGCAATCGAAAGATGCCGGTTCGGCCGACAATGGCGGCGACCTGGACTGGGCAGCCCCATCGTCCTTCCCGAAAGTGTTTTCCGACGCCTTCGTCAAGCTGCAAAAAGGCCAAGTCACCGAGACTCCGGTGCAAACGCCTAACGGTTTCCACGTGATCAAGCTGGACGACACGCGCGCGGCAAAACTGCCGACCCTGGAAGAAGTCAAGCCACAGATCGCCGAAGCGCTGCAGCAAAAGAAACTGCAAGCGTATCAGGAAGAAATGATCAAAAAAGCGAAAGTTCAGTAAGAACTGACCTCCCCGGCGCCCTTTTCGGCGCCGGTCGTGTATTGTGCGCCTCAATGCCAACTGCACGACAGTCGCCATCTCTTGTATCGGTTTTTGTATATTTATTAGGAATGAACATGATTTTGAAGCCAGCCCGCCTGATCTTAGCCCTGCTCGCCGTCGCAGCGGTTCCTGCGTTCGCGCAAAACGTCGCCACCGTGAATGGCAAGGCCATCCCTTCGTCACGCCTCGACCAGGTCGTCAAGCAAGTCGTCGCCCAAGGCAAGCAAGCTGATTCGCCGCAATTGCGCGAAGCCATCAAAAAAGACTTGATCGGCCGTGAAGTGCTGATCCAGGAAGCCGACAAGCAAGGCTACGGAACGCGTGCCGAAATCAAGTCGCAGATCGACAATGCCCGTCAAAGCATCATCATCAATGCCCTGCTGGCTGACTACGTCAAGAAAAACCCTGTCAAGGACGCTGAAATCAAGGCCGAGTACGACAAGTTCAAGGCACAGGCTGGCGACAAGGAATACCACGCACGCCACATCCTGGTCGCCACCGAAGCGGAAGCGAAAGACATCATCGCCAAGCTGAAAGGCGGCGCCAAGTTTGAAGAACTGGCGAAAGTATCGAAAGACGGCTCCGCAGCCAATGGCGGCGACCTGGACTGGGCGAGCCCAGCTTCGTACGTGAAACCATTCTCCGACGCCATGGTCGCCCTGAAACCAGGCCAAGTCACGCAAACACCGGTGCAATCGCAATTCGGTTTCCACGTGATCAAGCTGGAAGAAACCCGTGCGACGAAGCTGCCGGCACTGGAAGAAGTCAAGGGGCAAGTGGCCGAGTCGCTGCAACAGAAGAAACTCGCCACCTACCGCGATGAACTGATGAAGAAGGCAAAAGTCCAGTAATAGCGCCGATCCAGGCTGGCGTGTGGCGCTGTGCGCCCTGCAACGTTGAGCGTACTCGCGTACGCTTGCGCTTCTCGGCCACACATCGCTGCCACGCGCCGTGGTGTCGTCAGCCGCTTGGATAGCCAGACTAGAGCGCTCTTCGGAGCGCTTTTTTTACGCCTGGAAGAAAGCGAGATGCGATGCAATTGCAGACAGCATTGACAGCCGCGCTGGAAGCGGCCGCCGATCCCGCACGCGCGGCGTCCATGCAGGCTTATCTGCGCAACCAGTTCGTGTTCCTGGGGGTGGCCGCGCCGCAGCGGCGCCTGGCCGCCAACACCTGGCTGGCGCGCTTGCAAGGTGTCGGTTCAGATGTCTTGCTGGAACAGGCGCAACTGCTGTGGCAGCAGCCGCAGCGCGAATACCAGCACGTGGCGCTCGACATGCTGGCCCGATACCAAAGGCAACTGGGTACCGCTCACGTCCCCGCCCTGCTGGCACTGGCGCGCCAGCGCGCGTGGTGGGACAGCGTCGATGGCATGGCGGGCGTCATCGGCGACGTACTGCAGGCCGAACTGCGGCGCGGCGGCGACGCCCATGCACATATGGATGACGCCATGCGCCACACGGATTTCTGGCTGCGCCGCATCGCCATGCTGCACCAACTGGGCTGGCGCGCTAACACGGATGCCGGCTGGCTATTCGATGCAGCACTGGCGCTGGCCCAGGAAGACGAGTTTTTCATCCGCAAGGCCATCGGCTGGGCCCTGCGCGACTACGCGCGCCACGCGCCCGAAGACGTGGTGGCCTTTACTATCGCGCATCGCCAGCGATTGTCCCTGCTCAGCCGCCGTGAAGCGTTGAAGCACCAGCCACGCTGAACGCCTGCCCAGCGAGATCGGCATAGATGGCCAGCAAGGCTGGCACATCATGGGCCTTGCAGGCGTTGTACTGGACTACCGCCGTGGGCGAAATGTGTGTCTCGCTGGCGAGCGCCATGCGCGCCCCTGATGTGGAATGGGTGGAAAGTTGCAAAGGGTAACATGCTCGCCCGTGTCCTTGTCCTGATAACTGAGATAATGACAAGATTCGTCGCACAACGTCCATACAGGCGTCAGCAATCAAGCGCACCATCACAGCAGGAGTAAAGAGCATGAAATGGGAAGGCAATCGCGAAAGCGACAATGTGGAAGACTACCGTGGCGTGGCAGGCAGTGGTAGTGGCGGCGGTTTTGGCCTTGGTGGGCGCTCGATCGGTATCGGCACCATCGTCATCGCCCTCATCGGCGGCTATGTGCTGGGCGTCAATCCGTTGACCTTGCTCAATCTGCTTAGCGGCGGTGGCGGCCAGGTCAGCACGCAGCAAAGCCAGGCGCCCGCGCGCCAGTCACCGGCATCGGACGACATGGCACGCTTCGTGAAAATCGTGCTGGCTGATACGGAAGACACCTGGGGCGCCTTGTTCAAGGCCGAAGGCGGCAGCTATGTGCGCCCCAAGCTGCGGCTGTTTTCGGGCAGCACCGAGACGGCCTGCGGCACGGGCCAGAGCGCCAGCGGGCCCTTCTATTGCCCCGGCGACCAGAAAATCTACCTGGACCTCGATTTCTTCAAGCTGATGCAGCAGCGCTTCAAGGTCTCGGGCGAATTTGCCGAAGCCTATGTGATCGCGCACGAAGTGGGCCACCACGTGCAAAATCTGCTGGGCTTGTCCGAAAAGGTCGACCAGGCGCGCCGCACACAGTCGGAACGCCAGGCCAATGCCATGTCCGTGCGCCTGGAATTGCAGGCCGACTGCTTTGCCGGCGTCTGGGCCTTCCACGCGAACCAGGAGCGCAAGATCCTGGAACAGGGCGACGTGGAGGCGGCGCTGAAAGCGGCCACGGCCATCGGCGACGATGCGCTGCAGCGCCAGTCGCAAGGCCATGTCGTGCCTGACTCGTTTACGCACGGCAGTTCGGAACAGCGCGTGCGCTGGTTCAGCAAGGGCCTGGCAAGCGGCCAGATTTCACAGTGCAACACCTTCGAAGCGCGCCAGCTGTAATGCCGCTACAGCAAGCATGCCGCCACAGCCGACGGCATGCACTCAGGGCACGCCGACGTCGTAGCGCTTGCCCAGTCGCTTCAATTCGCCTGTCTCTATAAGCTTATTCAATTCCTGGTCGAACTGCAGGCGCAGCTTGTCGAAGGCGGGCGAACGGGGGAAGGCGAAATAGCCGTTTTGTATTTCTATGACTTTGGGCAAGGGTTTCACTTGGCGGCCATAGCCCAGGCGGCTGATCACGGGATCGGTATTGCGGCGGTTGCTGACGAACACATCGACGTGCTTGTGCACCAGCATCTTCAAGCCATTTTCCACATTATTGGCCACGCTGATCTGCAAGCCGTGACGCATGCGCTCCCAGTCCGTGCCATAGGCCCAGCCATTGAGCAGCACCACTCTGCGGTTCTTCAGTACCGCCGGGTCGCCATCCCAGTCGAAGCTGGCATCCTGGCGCGTGTAGAAGACCATCTGGTCCTGGTAAAACGGCTTGTCGGAAAAGCCCATGCTGGCGATACGCTCGGGCGTCTTGTAGGGGCCGATCAAGATATCGGCCTGGCCCTGCACCAGCATGGCTTGCGCACGCGCCCAAGGCAGCATGCGAAAGCGCACGGTATAGCCGGTGCGCGTCGCCATCAGGCGTACCAGCTCGACGCCCAGTCCCGCATACTCGCCACTGTCCTGGTACTCGAACACGCGCTCGAACTGCGCGCCCACGACCAGCAGCTCGCGCGCCTGTACCTGCAAGGACACGGCGCACGCCGGCCACAGCAGAGCCAAGGCAAGCCAGCGCCGCGCGGCTCGCCGCATCAGCCGACGATGCGCAAGGAGTAATCGGTGGCCCGCACATCCTTGGTCAGGCTGCCGACAGAGATGCGGTCCACGCCCGTTTCGGCAATCGCGCGCACGGTGTCGACATTGATGCCGCCCGATGCCTCCAGCAAGGCGCGGCCGTTGGTCATGGCCACTGCATCGCGCAGCATGTCGTTGCTGAAGTTATCGAGCAACACGGATACGGCGCCCGCCTCCAGCGCTTCGCGCAATTGCGCCAGGTTTTCTACCTCGATCTGCACCGGCACGCCCGCGTCGAGCATGCGCGCGTTTTCCAGGGCCTGGCTGACGCCACCGGCCGCCGCAATATGGTTTTCCTTGATCAGGATGCCATCGTACAGCGCCAGGCGCTGGTTCTTGCCACCACCGACGCGCACCGCGTACTTTTGCGCCAGGCGCAGGCCCGGCAAGGTCTTGCGCGTATCCAAAATGGACGCCTTGGTGCCCGCCACCACATCGACATAATGGCGCGTGGCGGTGGCCACGGCCGACAGCAATTGCAGGAAATTGAGGGCGCTGCGCTCGGCCGTCAGCAGGGCGCGTGCCGGCGCTTCAATGGTGCACACGACACTGTCGGCCTTCATCATGTCGCCTTCGGCATAATGCCAGACGATATCGATGCTGCGGTCCAGGCTTTTCATGATGCCTTCAAACCACGGCGCACCGCACAGCACGGCAGCTTCACGCACGATGACGCGCGCGGTCACGATCTCGTCGGGCGGCACCAGCTCGCCCGTCAGGTCGCACTGACCCACGTCTTCGAGCAAGGCGGCCAGCAAATTACCCTCGAACGCGCGCGCCAGGGCCGCATCGAAGGGAGCGAAAGAATTGACGAGAGTACTCATGCTGGACCGATTCCTTGGAACAATGTGGTTTCTTTTGCCAGGTCCGCACCAGGCTTGAGGCCCGCCTTCTTGGTGGCGGCGAAGTCGAGCATGCGCTTGATCGAACGCACGGCCAGCTGGCCGACGGCGGGATCGACGTGGATTTCATTGTGCATGTTTTCCAGCGTTTGCGCCAGATTCAGCAAGCCATTCATGGCCATCCACGGGCAGTGCGCACAACTCTTGCAAGTAGCACTGTTGCCGGCCGTGGGCGCTTCGATGAAACGCTTGCCCGGTGCCGCCGCGCGCATCTTGTGCAAGATGCCATTGTCGGTGGCGACGATAAAGGTGTCGGTGTCCATGGTTTGCGCTGCCGCAATCATTTGCGACGTCGAGCCCACCATGTCAGCCTGGGCCACCACGTTGGCGGGCGATTCCGGGTGCACGAGCACCTTCGCTTGCGGATACTCTTGCTTGAGCAAATCGAGCTCGATACCCTTGAATTCGTCGTGTACGAGGCAGCTACCCTGCCACAGCAGCATGTCGGCGCCCGTTTCCTTCTGGATATACGAACCCAGATGCTTGTCGGGCGCCCACAGTATTTTCTTGCCCTGCGCATGCAGATGGGCAACGATGTCGAGGCCGATCGACGACGTTACCATCCAGTCCGCGCGCGCCTTCACGGCGGCGCTGGTGTTGGCATACACCACCACCGTACGGTCGGGATGGGCGTCGCAAAAGGCCGTAAATTCGTCCACCGGGCAGCCAAGGTCGAGCGAACAGGTCGCATCGAGGTCGGGCATCAGCACGGTTTTCTCGGGACTCAGGATCTTTGCCGTTTCGCCCATGAAGCGCACGCCAGCGACGACCAGGGTCTTGGCCGCATGATCGCGCCCGAAACGGGCCATTTCCAGCGAGTCGGAGACGCAGCCGCCCGTGGCTTCGGCCAGGTCTTGCAGGTCAGCATCAACGTAGTAGTGGGCAACGAGCACGGCTTCGCGCTCGATCAGCAAGCGCTTGATGCGCGTGATCAGTTCGGCTTTCTCGGCCGGGGATGGCGTCGCTGGCGTGCGTGCCCAGGCGTGGGCGGTGCAGCTGGCTCCGTCTTGTGGATGTTCGTACTCGACGGATTTAATGGCTAAAGTTTGCATGGCTGTGTCAAACAAAAACGGGACAAACCGGCACGAACGCAATGAAGCAGTTGCGCCGGAACAAAAGGACCGCGGCGCGTCGGTTTGAATGGTGCCAACTGACGCCAGCAATTTACCAACGCCTGGCAAACCCGTAGCGAGCGGCAGCGATTTGTGGCCGTGATATGCAACCGCCCGACAGCAGGCTGCGCATCTCGGGCCGCAAAGCGCGACGCTCGATGGGTTAGCACAGGTGTTTAGTCGATGCCCTGGCTTCTGAGGTAATCCTCATAGTTGCCACGGTAGTCGACCACTTCATTTTCCTTGATCTCGATGATGCGGTTGGCCAGCGAGGATACGAATTCGCGGTCATGCGACACGAAGACCAGGGTGCCAGCGTATTTTTCCAGCGCGATGTTGAGAGACTCGATCGACTCCATGTCCATGTGGTTGGTCGGCTCATCGAGCATCAGCACGTTGTGGCGGCCCAGCATCAGCTTGCCGTACATCATGCGTCCCTTTTCACCACCGGACAACACCTTGACGGCTTTTTTCACATCGTCACCGCCGAACAGCAAGCGGCCCAGGATGGAACGCACGGCCTGGTCGTCGTCGCCCTCTTTCGTCCACTGGCCGATCCAGTCGGTCAAGTTGGTATCCTTGGCGAAATCTTCCGTCGGGTCTTGCGGCATATAGCCCACGTTGGCGTTTTCCGCCCACTTCACGCGGCCCTGGTCAGGCTGCAGGCCAGCCAGATCGCCCGCGATACAGCGCAGCATGGTGGTCTTGCCGGCGCCGTTGGCGCCGATGATGGCGATGCGCTCACCCGCTTCGACCATGATGCTGAAATTCTTGAACAGCTGACGATCGAAACCTTTCGAGATATTCTCGACTTCCACGGCCAGGCGGTGCAATTTCTTTTCGCCGTCGAAACGCACGAACGGATACGCGCGCGACGATGGCTTGATATCGTCAACCTTGATCTTTTCGATCTGCTTGGCACGCGACGTTGCCTGACGAGCCTTGGATTTATTCGCGGCGAAGCGGCGCACGAATTCCTGCAGCTCGGCAACCTTGTCTTTCGCTTTCGCGTTGTTGGCCAGTTGCTGGTTGCGCGCCTGGGTCGAGGCGAACATGTATTCGTCGTAGTTGCCCGGATAAATCTTCAGGGTGCCGTAATCCATGTCGGCCACGTGGGTGCAGACCTGGTTCAAGAAGTGGCGATCATGGGAAATGATGATCATGGTGGAATTGCGCTCGTTGAGCACGTCTTCCAGCCAGCGAATCGTGTTGATGTCCAAGTTATTCGTCGGCTCATCGAGCAGCAGGATGTCCGGATTCGAGAACAGCGCCTGCGCCAGCAACACGCGCAGCTTCCAGCCCGGCGAGACATTGCTCATCGGGCCTTGATGCAGTTCAATGGCGACACCGGCGCCCAGCAGCAGTTCGCCGGCGCGCGATTCGGCCGTGTAACCGTCGTATTCGGACACTTTGCCTTCCAGCTCGGCGGCCTGCATGTAGTCGTCGTCGGTCGCTTCCGGGTTCGCGTAGATCGCGTCGCGTTGCTGGATGGCCGCCCACATTTCCGTATGCCCCATCATGACCACGTCGAGCACGCGCATGTCTTCAAACGCAAACTGGTCCTGGCGCAGCTTACCCAGGCGCTCGTTGGTATCGAGCATGACGTTGCCGCCCGACGGGTCCAGGTCGCCGCCCAGGATCTTCATGAACGTCGACTTGCCGCAGCCGTTGGCGCCGATCAAACCATAGCGGTTGCCGTCGCCAAACTTGACGGAGATATTCTCAAACAATGGCTTGGCGCCAAACTGCATCGTAATGTTAGCTGTAGAAAGCATGTGGTATCGGGTCTTTATCCAGTGAAAACAGGTAGTTAAGTACTTTTTCACTATTATACAGCACCCACCAAGAGCCACTGTATAGCCCCCCTCAAAACAATGACTTACAACTGTATATTGAACGATTTAGGAGTGGCAAAATTCTAGCGCCCAACACTGAGCTACGGCAGCGCCACAGCCTACTATCGGCTCATAATGGCAATCGGCCAAGATCAGCGCGTAACGGGCTGAGCATCCTCGGGCGCCATGTGCGCGAAACAGGATCATTAATACTATTACCTCGCGCTCAGGTCGACTCGCGGCTTTTCCAGGATAGATGGCTCGTTATCTGTCGAGCGGTGCGCGTGGCTCCGCTCGGACAAGGCCCAAGGCGCCGACTCGCGGTCCTAAGCTGCGGTCTAGCTGGTCCGTCTCCCCAGCGACCTTCCTCATGCGGTTACTCTCCCACAGCAATGAACGAATATCTGGCGAGCCGCTTCTTATCCGAATTTCTCTCAAATCTGCGCTGCTCAGCGATTTTCGATGCTTGTTCATACCCTTAACCTTTGCCAAATTCTCAATTGAATAATGCTGAATTCAGAATCATGCGCGCTACCGCGCCATCACCTTCGACAGTCCCATCCAGTTCTTGGTGTACTGCGGAATGCGATTTCCCGACAACATTGCCTGAAAAAGTCAGGTTACATCGCATCAAACAGCCCTTGAAACATAGCGCCAATAGCTCGCCCTATCGTGCCGCACATACGCAATCCGTTGGGCAAACCAAGCGATCTACAAAAAGTCAACAGCGCGATCTTGAGCCGGAAAAATTTCGAAGTTCGCCAGTTGGAATGTGAGTGCTATTATGCGAAATTGACAATCTTCCATCAGGAATGCTGCATGTTTAAAATGGCTTTGCTAGTCTTCGGAATCATCATTACCTTCTTGCCACCAGCGTCGTGTGGCGCGTTGGAAGCAGGAGCCGATGTATTACGTGCAAAGGTGAGACGTAGGTTAGAGGATGCAAACCTGATGGTGGATTTTCGCATGTCATTGATCGATATGGCGTTGAAGGCATCGGGACGTAAATATGTCATTGAGGACTGCGTCACGCCTAAACGTCTCACTTCCGATGCGCGCTACGCACGGCTGGTCGAGGATGGCGGGATGTGTGATCTATTGACCACAGCGGGCGGAGCGCATTTCACCAGCAAGCTGTTACTGGTACCGGTACCCATTTATCTTGGCGGTGGCGGCTACCGCGTGTTCCTGGCCAACCGGGCGACCGTCGAGCGGGCTTCGTCCGTTGACGATCTTCGCGCCTTACAGCGCTTACGCATCGGCTCGGGCATCTTCTGGTCCGATAGCGACATCATGGCTGACAACGGCTTGACAGTGATACGCGCTGACTATCATCATTTATTTAGGATGCTAGAAGTCGGCAGGTTCGACTTGATGTCACGTTCGATATACGAGGTCGGCGGGGAAAAAGAGATAATTGCGGGTTATTCGGGCATCGTCGTCGAACCGCGCCTGTTGCTGCACTATCCGAGCGATCTGTTTTTTTACGTCTCCCGAGCGCGCCCTGACTTGCAGCAGGCGCTCACCGTCGGCATGACCAAGCTCTATTGCAGCGGTGAGTTGCGTCGACTCATCGAGCAACACCCTTCTACTAAGGATGCGCTGGCCGAATTAAACATTAAACAGCGCACCGTCATAGAGCTGAGTAATAAATATTTGAGCCCAGAGGAAGCACAGGCGATAGCGAACTTCCAAATGGAGCCGTCGGCGCGCAAGCTCAGGAAAGTATGCGGCGCAGGTCCGTGACAAGCTGCACAAGCTGATCGAGCCGTTCTATCTGAAAATCGAAGGCGCCCGGCACCCGCCGATCGGGCTGGAGCGCCGCTAGACAGCTTCAAGAAACATCAGCAACTGGAAGAAGGCGAAGGCCCGTGCCCAGAAGATTCACACCGGCATCGCGAACGCCCGCAAAGACTTCCTGCACAAAATCACAACGACGATCAGACTCGCCGCCCGCGCAAACCGCGCGCTCGTATGCATTGAGGACTTGCAGGACGCAACATGTCCAAGTCTTCCAAGGGCAACAGCGAACCGCACGACAAGATGGTGAAACAGAAGTCCGGTCTGAACCGCGCCATTCCATCCCTACCCCTCTTTGCTTGCGTTGGTGATAAGCACTTCATCGAGCGCATCAGTGCGCCCCCCCCCTTCAAACGGATAGCGACCACGGAAAGCCTCGGCAGAGGCAGGCAGAAAAGCAATGGGGCACTGTGGAACGCGCCGCGCCGGAGGCGGACATTTGTACCAAACTACATGACTCACCGCTTACGCGACATTGCTTGATGGAAATACATTATCGAACGATGCGTCAGCGCCACCCTCAACGCGCAGGCCGAGGAAGCTATCGTTGAGGCATGGCATGCCAACATCGATACAATGAGGAGGGGTCAGGACAAGCAGGCATTGAACGTGGTGGCGGTGCGCGGGCAGGCGCGTCAGCGCCTACTTGGGCAGTGGCGGCTGGCGCCGCCTCATAGGCATCGCCTACGTTGGGAGCGGCACCAGCGGCGTATGTGTGAGCAAGACTTTGTCGGCACTCAACGGCAGTAACTGGCGGCAAGCATGCCGCCAGGGATGCGCAATGCGCGCGCTTTTACATGCCCAGGGACTTGAGCAGGTCGGCGTTATCGTCGTCTTCAGGTTCGGCTGCTGCCGGCTCTGCGTCGCGTTCGCGGTTCGCGTATTCCGTCTCCATCAGCGCGTCGGTATCGATTTCACGCGAGTCGAAATCGTGCAACTTGATGAACTCGGTACGGTCGATCGCCAGTTCCAGATAGAAAATGTTATTTTTTTCCGTGTAAAAGGTGACGCGGCGCATTTCCGGACGGTCCAGCGGCGTGTCCACGCTGAGCATCACCTGCTTGTTCAGCACCAGCATCTTCGGCTGGCTCTGGGTGATGTTCGTTTGCAGCTCGCGCCGCACCTTGCCCGTAAAGTCGCCCACGATCTGGTTCATCAGCTCGCCCATGATGTTCGACACTTCGTCCGACGTGTAGAAACTGGCCAGTTCCGACTTTGGCATACCCATGTGCAACATATAGCGCTCGTAGATTTCCATCGCCGTATCGGCGGCGAAATTGAGCACCACCAGGCCAGTGAAACCGCCATCGAACATGACGAAGCAGCCGATGTCCGGCTTCAGGCCGGTCTTCGTAATGCGCTGCACCATGCCTGAATAATTGACTTTACTTTGCGTTGCAACGTTGAGTACCCGCACCACCGAGTTGCACAAACTCATTAACAAATCTTCTGTACCGTACACAACATCCTTTTCTGCATCCATGAGCAATCTCTCCTACTATTTTAAAGATGACAGCACTGTTTACCTGACCGTCGCGAGCAGAAACACAACAGTTTCGCTCAGCAAGCGGACGACTTCACCTTTGCATGCCTGACCTTGCCTGGCCATGCGAGCCGCGTTACCGCTGGCACGGACCGTCATTTTACTTTTTCTGTGTAGAAATAAGTATCAAAGCGCAGAATACCCATATGTAACATTCTCGTCCAGCCATACCTGCATTTACTTGACGATCTGTGCGGAAATGCCATATGCCGCGACCTGTGGGGATCAGGATGCTGCGGCCTAGGCGCGCAGGGGCAAGGCTCGGGGGCGATCCCCGGCTGGCCGCGCCGCGCCGGCCTGTGCGCTTTGCGGCGCGTCCGTCAGGCGAAACACTTGCACGGCGTGCGACAGCTGCGCCGCCTGATCCTGCATCGCAGTGGCCGCCGCCGCTGCTTCCTCGACCAGGGCCGCATTTTGCTGCGTCACCTGGTCCATTTGACTGATGGCTTCATTTACCTGCTCGATGCCGAGACGCTGCTCTTCGCTCGCATCGGTGATATCGCCGATGATGGCGCTCAGGCTCTGCACACTATCGACCACATCTTGCATGGTGGCACCGGCCTGGTCGACCAACTTGCTGCCCGCACCCACCTTGTCCACGGAATCATCGATCAAGCTCTTGATTTCCTTGGCGGCGCTGGCCGAACGCTGGGCCAAGTTGCGCACTTCGGTGGCAACGACGGCAAAACCGCGTCCCTGCTCACCGGCACGGGCAGCCTCTACGGCAGCATTCAGGGCCAGGATATTCGTCTGGAAAGCGATACCGTCGATCACGCCGATGATGTCGGCAATCTTGCGCGAGGAATCATTGATCGAACCCATGGTCTGCACCACTTCGGACACTACCGCACCGCCCTTGACTGCCACGGCGGACGCTGCCGACGCCAGCGAGCGCGCCGCCAGCGCATTGTCCGCATTTTGCTTGACGGCGGCAGTCAATTCCTCCATTGAAGAGGCTGTTTCTTCCAGCGAACTGGCCTGCTGTTCCGTGCGCGATGACAGGTCCATGGTCCCGGCAGCGATCTGCGCAGACGCAGTGGCGATGGTATCGGTACCTTCGCGCACTTCGCCCACGATGCTGACCAGCGCCGTGTTCATGTCACGCAGGGCGGCCATCAGCTGACCCGTTTCATCGTGCGAACGCACGACGATATCACTGCTCAGATCGCCCTGCGCCACACGCTGGGCCAACGCCACCGCCTCGGCCAGCGGACGGGTGATGTTGCGAGTCAGCAAGATCGCCAACATGCACGCCAGCAAAGCGGCGGTCGCGCCGCCGCCCAGCAAGACCAGCGTTGTGCGCAATTTCAAGGCAGCCACATCCAAGGCACGCTGCGCGAGCAACATACTTTCCGTCTTGCCGATGTCGGCAAGTACAATGCGCATCGCATCCATGGCGGCCTTGCCCTTGCCAGCCTGCTCGGCAGCCACCACGGCGTCGAGGCTGCCATCGACGTCCGCCGCGCGACGCAAGCCGATCACGGGCTCGATCGCCGTCGCCAGCCATTGCTTCTGTGCGCCTTCCAATGTCTTCAGTCGGTCCAGCTGTGCAGGGTTGTCGGCAGTCAAGGCGCGGATTTTTTGCAAATGTTCGGCAAAATCGCGCTGACCACTTGCCAGCGGCTCCAGTGAGCTATCCTTGCCGGTAAGGGCAAAGCCGCGCTCACCAGTCTCGATGTTGATCAGGCTTACGAGCAAGGCATCGGCCTCCCGCATGACTTCATAGGTATGAATATTGAGTCCATTGGCATCATCCAGGCGGGAAAAATTCGCTTGCGCAGAGGCGACCAATATGGCCAGCAAAGCGACGACGACGCCGAAGGCCAGATACAGGCGGGTACCGATCTTTAAGTTGGATAATGCCATTTTCATACTCCATATCAGAACAAACATCAAGGCGCCATCATAGCGAAAAATGTGGAAACTTTTGTTGCTTTAGGGATACAATTTATATCTTATCGTCTTTATCTTACTTCCATGGATCAATTGTCTGCCTTGCTGCTGCGCTTTGGATTTTCAGCCGATACTTTTTTCCAGGGGGCGTTTTGCGGCAATAACCACTTTCCCGCGCAACCGGGAAGGGGGCATTTGCACCTGGTGCGCGAGGGGCCGGCGACTTTCGCCCACGCAGACGGCACCGTGCTGCGCATTGATGCGCCCGCGCTGGTTTTCTATCCGCGCCCGCATACGCATGCGCTGCGCACCGGCGCCTGCACGGCGCAACTGCTATGCGCAACCGTGCATCTGGCCGGCGACGATGAGGCCATGCTCAACAGTCTGCCGGCCTTCCTGCATCTGCCACTGGCGCAACTTCCGGCCATGTCTGGCGTGCTCGAACTGCTGTTCGATGAGGCCCACCGTGGCGAACTGGGGCGAAAAGTGGTGCTCAACCGTCTGTGCGACGTCCTGATCGTCCAGCTATTGCGCCATGCGCTGGCCAACCGCCTCATGTCGGCCGCGTGCCTGCTCGACCAGTCCAACGCCGCCCTCACCAATGCCATGACTGCCATGCACGAGCATCCGGGGCGCCACTGGACGGTGGCATCGCTGGCAAGCCTGTGCGGCATGTCGCGCAGCCGCTTCGCGCGCCAGTTCCATGCGGCCGTCGCTTGCCCGCCGGCCCAATACCTGACGGGCCAGCGCATGCTGCGCGCCCAGGCGCTGCTACGGCAAGGCTGGCTGGTGCAAGATGTCGCGCTGGAAGTGGGCTATGGCAGCCAGCCGGCCTTCACCCGGGCCTTTCGCGCATGCACCGGCTTGTCGCCACGCGACTGGCTGGCACAGGGCGCAAGCTAGATCTCGAAGATGGCCAGCGAGTCGCCGCCCCGCCCCCGCTCCAGGCTGCGCAATCGCGTCACGCTGGCACCGCAAGTGTTCTGCCAGCCCGAATCTGCTCGGATGGCAACTTAGATGGCTAGCGCTGCGGCAGGTCGATGATGAAGATGCAACCATGACCAGGCACACTTTCCACACTCAAGGTGCCAGCATTGGCTTCCACGCTGCGCCGGGCAATCGACAGGCCCAGGCCCAGTCCCGTCTTGTTAGCACCGCCTTGCGTAAACGGCAAGAACAAGTCATGCGCGGCCTGCGGCGCCAGGCCGGCGCCGTTGTCTTCTACTTCGATCTTGACACGCTCGCCACTCGCATACGCGCGCAGCACCACCGTGCCATTTGGCGCACCGAACTTGAAGGCATTCTGCAGCAAGTTCCCCACCGCAGAGAGTAGCAAATCCTGGTCGGCATCGAGCTGCAGCAAGGGAGCAACCTCTTCCACAACCAAGGTGCAGCGTAGCAAGTCCGCCTCGAGCTGCGCCGAATAGCTGAGTTCACTGATAAAATTACTGAGCAAAAAGACCGACCGCTGCAAGGTCAGTCCCGCCTCCACCCGCACTTCCGCCAAAGAGCGGTCGATCAGGGTACGCAAACCGACGAGACTGCGGTCGAGCACGGCGCCCGTCGCCCCCGTCACGCCCATGCCGCCCTGCTTGATCGCGGCGACGGCCAGGCTGGCCGTACCCAGGTGATTGCGCAATTCATGGGCAAAAAAGCCGATGCGCTGGCTCAGCAGCAAAGCCTGCCCGTCAGCAATCAGCACGTCGCGCCGCTGGGTAAATTCGGAGACGGCTTCGGCAATGCCGTTGTCGAGGCAACGGTTCAACGTCCTGAATTCCTCGACGGCGAATTGCTCGCCCAGCGCCAGGGCCAGGTCGCTGACAGCCTGGCACAGGTCGCCATAATCGTGCACCACCTGGCTGACCGAATAGCCAAGTGCCAGTAATTGCCCGCCGTGCGTGGTGGCGCTATCGGCCAGTTCCGATATCGCCAGCGCATTGCCGTCGGCGGGACCGGAAATAGCCAGGCTCTTCACCATCAGGCCCGCCTCCTCGGCTTTCAAGGTGCGGATCAGCTGGTCCAGAAAGATGGGTATGCCATGTTGCAACTGTTGCTCGGTCGGTAATCGCAAAGGCCTCTTGGCAACTTTGTCTCGGCAACGACGCTCCAGTTCGGCGCGATTTTCGGATAAAAATAGATGCATCATGGCGTTTCCGGCAATCTCAAGGATGGACAATGCGCCAGCCTAAGCGAATGATCGGCCAAGCACCGTCTGCTAGCGAACATAACTGCGCATGCGCGCGTCTGGCAACGTGCGGCGCACGCGCCGATCATCGTCCCGTGCTATTGTCAGCAGATACCTAACCAAGCAGGTGCCGCCCATGCAAACCATTACTACCAGTGTCTCGTTCCGCTACATCGATCCGCGCCACAAGGAACCGGGCCCAAGCAGGGAATTCATCAATCAGAACATTCAGCTGCCAACGGGCGCCCATCTGCCGCGCCTGGGTGAAGCGATCGAACTGCTGCACTGGGACTTGCAGCGCGACGTGAAATCTGGCGTGTATTCGGTCCTGTTTGTCCACACGCGCATCGCCTTGTTTGATGGCAACGACAAGCCTTCCGCCTGGCACACCACGGTCACCGTGGGACCGCTGCCCGAAGACATCGACGCGCGCTTCCTTAGCGCTGCGTCCTGATAGCCGCACCACGAGCCCCACCCGTCTGGCCGGGCGCCAAAGCGCGCAATACGCGTCGTACAGTGCCCTGAAGCAAGCCGATGGTGCGGGCCAGCACGCCGGCGCCGTCCTATAATTGACGCTTCTCCTGTTTCCGTTCTTGAAAGCTCCCCATGTCTACACGCTTTTCCCGCCACCTAATTCGCTGCGCCGTCCTGGCGTGCTGCGCCCTGACCTCCCCGCAAGCGGCTCTTGCACTGGAGACGGGCCCTGTCGACGCGCGCGCCGTATGGCAGGAACGCTCGCTGTCGGCCTGCCGCAGCGAGCAATCGAGCGCCGCGCCCGAGGTCTGCCTGCTGCGCAGCATGCAGCGCTACGGCGCGCGTCCGCGAGCGATCGCCGCAGCCAGGATGCTGGTCAAGGCAGGCAAGGCGGGCTTCATCTCGGCCTGGCGCCCGCTGGACAAGGCGGCACTGGCCACCGTGACCTATCCTTTCCGCGCCAACACGAACGAAGGCAGCTTGCTCATTGGCAGCGATGGCGCGGCCATCGACGTCGACGAAGACGCGGTGCGCGAGGAAGACCGCGCCAGCCCCGCCTGGCGCGCCTTTGCCAGCGCCCACCCGGACGCCGTACCGTTTGCTCCGGCCGAGTTCGTCGGCAGCACGGCCATCGGCGATGGCGGCTTGCGCTTGCTGTTTGCCACGCCCATGAAAAGCTGCCATGCTTGCGCCGACGACGGCGCGCTGCTGGTCGCCTATACGGTAGACAAGACAGGTGTCGTGCGCGAACGGGAACTGTTGACGATCAAGTAAATTTGACGGGCCCGACAGACAGCGCCGAAGAGCGCAAGAGCGCCCCCGTGGTGGGCGAAACGGTCATCGTCGGCGAATTGCTGGCGGGCCTGTTGGTGCTGGAAATATATGTGCTGGAACCGCCGCCGTTCAACCATGGTCTGGCATTGGCCACCTGCTAGGATGAAACCAGGGCACCCTGGCGCCTCAGGCGGCGTCCCGGCTTGCCATGGCATCTGAAAAGGATGCCGGAAGAGACCCATGCCAGCCTCTAGCCTCTAACCTCTAGCCTCTAGCCTCTATCATCAATTATCGGATAGCCCTGAACGCGCATTGCGCGCCGTGTTCAAGCGGCAAGACGCAGCCTGGCTGCAAAACATGGACAAACTGTAATCCGGCGCAGGGCGTGCGCGGCGCCACCGGCAGGTAGAATCGGCGACCCTTTTTGCCACGCCCGCGTCCTGATACCCATGAGCTTCCTGCAATTATTTATTCTTTCCATCGTCCAGGGCTTCGCCGAGCTGCTGCCCGTATCCAGTTCCGCCCACGTCATCATGGCGGAAAAACTGATGGGCCTGGACCCCACGTCTCCAGAACTGACCATGCTGCTGGTGATGTTGCATACCGGCACCATGTTCGCCGTCATCGTCTACTTCTGGACATCCTGGCGCGCCACGTATTTCAGTTCGGCCACCGCCTTGCGCAGCAATGTCCTGCTGCTCGCCGCTGCTACCGCAATGACGGGCATCGTCGGCTTCGGCTTGCTGGAGGGCATTACCCACATCATGCGCAAGGATACGCCCGGTTTTGAAATCGAGCATCTGTTCGGCAATGCGCAACTGATGGCCGCCGCGCTGGCCGCCGCCGGGATATTGATCATCGCGTCCTCGCGACTGAAGGCGCGTGAAGGCGGCACCTTGTCGCTGGTCAAGGCCATGGTGATTGGCGCCGTACAAGGCCTGTGCCTGCCCTTGCGCGGCTTTTCCCGTTCGGGCGCCACCATTTCGACCGGCATCGCCATGGGCGTGCCGCAGCGCAGTGCGGAAGAATTCAGCTTTGCCCTGGCCGTGGTGCTGACGCCAGCCGTGCTGCTCAAAGAGGGCTGGCGCTTTTACCAGGCCATGGCAAATGGCAGCCTGGACCATTTACAACACGGCAATAGCATGCTGCACCTGCTCGGCCCGAGCCTGCTGGGCATGCTGCTCTCGTTCCTGGCGGGCTTGCTGGCCCTGCGCTGGCTGTCGCACTGGCTGGAACAGGGGCGCTGGCATTTCTTTGGCGGATATTGCCTGCTGGCCTCGCTGGTGGTGCTGTACCTGGGGTAAAATCGCCGGGTTTGCAGTTTCCACTCCCATCCCAGCCAGGTTTTACAGAAAGCCAACGATGAATTTCGCAGCCACCGCCGCTCTCTCGCTTGCCATGTCCACCGACGCCTTCGCCGCCGCCGTGGGCAAGGGCGCCGCCCTGCACAAGCCGCAATGGCGCGAAGCGCTGCGCACGGGGCTCATCTTCGGCATCATCGAAGCCATCACGCCCATTATCGGCTGGGCCCTGGGCAGCGTGGCGGCGCCATACGTGGAAGCGTGGGACCACTGGATCGCCTTCGGCCTGCTGGGCAGCATCGGCCTATTAATGATACGCAATGCCCTCGCCGACGCCGACGAGGAAGAAGCACCGGTCCAGTCGCACTCATTCTGGGTGCTAGCCGTCACCGGCCTGGCCACCAGCATCGACGCCATGGTGGTGGGCGCGGGCTTAGCTTTGCTGGGCGCCAACATTGTCGTGACAGCCGCCGCCATCGGCTTTTCTACTTTCGTCATGGTTACTCTGGGTGTCATGCTGGGCCGGGTACTGGGCACGCTGGCGGGCCGGCGCGCCGAACTGCTGGGCGGCCTGGTGCTGATCATCATCGGCTGCGTAATTTTGTACGAGCATATCGGTCATCCAGCCTGAGGCCAGGGCGCGCACGCCACAGGCGCCGGCGTGGCGCGCGGCGCGCTTTGTGCTACAGTCGTCATCCTGTATTGCTGTCTCGCGAGGAGATCATCATGGAAACTCTGGAGCTGCTATTTGCCTCGCTGGTGCGCGAAACAGCCGTATCGATACGCGACCAGCATATTCCTTTTGCCATCAAGCACGACGAACGCGCCTATATCGCGTGGATGGATGAGCACCCGATCCATGGCTATGTCCAGGAAGCGTATCGGGAGATCGAGGAAACGGCCCAGCAAATACGCGCCATTCGCGCTCGATGATGGCGCTTGCCGCAAGCGGCGCTACGCAGCAGGTATGCACCAAGCCCGTGCTGATCGAAACGCCGTGCAGCGACAAGCGCGTGCATGCGGCCTTGACCGGGGCGTCGGCGCATCCCCGGCAACGCCTCTATCGCGGCACCATCACGGCGCTGCCGCCCGCGGCTTTACCGGCCGGTAGCAAGCGGGTGCCGCAGTCGTCTGATATGGTCGGCAATTAACGCGACGCAGGCACAGACGCGTATAATCGCGCTCCCCCCGCTAAGAGTGCGTCACCATGGAATTTGTGAATTTACCGCTGGCCTTCCTGATCGGCTGCGCCCTGATTGCCTTGCTGGCCAAGAGGAAGGGCTACTCATGGTATCTGTTTTTCTTTGCCATCGCCGTACCGGCTCCACTGTTACTGCTGGCCCTGCCGCATGTGCTGGGCGTGGAGACGGCTTCATTGAATGCCGTACGCCTGGCCACCGCCCTATTCTTGCCCGTGCTCGGCTTGCTGGTGGCCTTGCGACGCAAAAGCTGACGCGGCGTACGGCTTAAGCGGCCTGCATGCCGTCGGCCAGGCGCCAAGCGACAGACAGCGCCAGTTGCTGCGCCTCTTTTTCATTGCTGCAATCGTCGTAGTCGCAGGTGTCGGCATACGCGCCGCAGGCCTGGTTCAGGCTGACGTACGAGCCGACCCAGCGACCATCGCGGCGCTGGCTGGCCGTGGCGCTAATGATAAAGCCTTTGTGGATGGTGGGATTTTCAAACGACATGGTTCCTCCGATGCAAGAAGCGTCAGCCATCTGACTGAGCACCACTGTGCGCCAGATCGGCGCCCGCAGTCTGTACGCTGGACCACACCCACGCCAAACGCGCGCCCTCCCCGTGTGCATCCTCGCCGCTCGGGCATGACTGCCCGAGTCTGGACGCTGCGCAAGGCGTCAGCCAATAGTGGCAGGCTGGTTCAATTGCGCGCGTGCGCCGACGACTCTCGCGTCATATCATCACGCTCAGCGCGCGCTGAAACTCGGCGATGTTTTCATCGTGGCGCTTATAGTAAGTCCAGGGACCTATCCGTTGCGACGTCACCAACTTGGCGCGCTGCAGCGCCGCCAAGTACAGGGAAACCGTCGATTGCGACAAGTTGGCGCGGGCCTGGATAATGCTCACGCATACGCCGACCTCGTCGGCATCGACGGCCTGTTCGGGGAAGTTTTTGGCGGGCTCCTTGAGCCAGGAAAGGATCGCCAGCCTGCCCGGGTTATCCAGGGCCTTCAGGACTTCGCTGATATCTACACTCATAAATCACACCATATCGACTTTTCGACATATTACGATATTTTCGATCAAGATTACAGCGCAAATACGCCGCCCGTGATAACCGGCAATCGCGTCTTAAGCACCGTAGCGTGGGTAGTCGGTATACCCGACAGCCGTGCCGCCGTACATGGTGCTCGGATCAGCAGCATTAAGAGACCAGCCGTTGGCTATGCGTTGCGGCAAGTCCGGATTGGCGATGAATGGCCGGCCGAAGGCGATCAAGTCGCCCCAGCCTTGCTCGATGACCCGTTCGCCGCGCGTTGCCGTGTATTTTCCCGCGTAAATGATCTGTCCGCTAAATGTGGCGCGCACAGCGACGCGAAAGGTTTCCGGGAGTTCGGGCGCATTGTCCCAATCCGCTTCGGCCAAGGACAGATAGGCGATGCCGACTTCCTCGAGCACCTTGATCGCTTCAATGTAGGTGCCATGGGGATCGTCTTCGACCAGCCCCAAATAGACGCGCGCTTCGTCCGTGCTCTGGAACAAGGGTGCAAAACGCACGCCGACACGATCTTTTCCCACCTTGTCGGCCACCGCCTGCGTGACTTCGCGCAGGAAGCGCAGGCGCTTGCTCAAACTGCCGCCATACTCGTCGTCACGCTGGTTACTGTGGGCCGAAATAAATTGATTAATCAGATAGCCATTCGCAGCATGCAATTCGACGCCATCGAAACCGGCCGCCATGGCGTTTTCAGCGGCCTGCGCATACATGGCTACCAACTCGGTAATTTCCTCACGCTCCAAGGCGCGCGGCATCGACGGCTGCGCCAAGGCACCAACGCCGGGACTCGTCTCGATAAATACGCTGACCCCTGGCGCCAGGATGGCCGATGGCGCGACCGGTGCGGCGCCTCCAGGCTGCAGCGTGGTGTGCGACACCCGGCCCACATGCCATAACTGCGCGAAGATGATGCCCCCTTGCGCATGCACGCGCGCCGTCACCTTGCGCCAGCCCTCAACTTGCTCTGCCGAATGTATGCCAGGCGTCCATGCATATCCTTGGCCACGTGGTTCGATCTGGCTACCTTCGGTCACCATGAAGCCGGCGCTACTGCGCTGTCCATAGTAAGTAGCCATCAGATCATTGGCGATATTGCCGGGCTGCGTGCTGCGCGAGCGCGTCAGAGGCGGCAAAACGATACGGCTTTTCAAGGTGTACGGGCCGAGGCTGGTCGTTGTAAAAAGTGTCGAGTGTTCCAAAATTTCATCCTTTGTTTGAGTGCAGCAGCTGCCAGAGGAAGAGCAACAGGCTCTGCGGGGCAACGAGACAGACATTCTAATTCATATATCGCGATATCGCAATATCTTAATAAATAGATGTGACAGTCCGAGCCGATATCGCCTTGCCTGTCATCATCATAGACGCTTGCGCGGTGCTTACGCAAGGGAGGCTGCCCGGTGCTTACAGCCGAGATAGCGACTCAGTCACGTCGGCAGGCGCGCAAGGCGGCGCCACAGCGCTTCCATGGGCCCCTGACTGAAGTGGCGCAGCCAATAGCGGCTCAGCAGCACCTGCCCCAGCATGATCAGCACGGCCAGTCCCAGCATCTCGGCCGGACGCAATCGAGCACCCCAGCCCAGGCCCGGCCCCTGCAGCAAGCAGGTGCCGAGCAGCGATTGCAGCAGATAATTGCTCAAGGCCATGCGTCCCACGGGCGCCAGCCATGTGCCCAGCCAGCGCAGCATGAAGGGACCGGCCAGCATCAGCGCAGCCACATAGCCGGCCGCCAGCAGTGGGCCGCCGGCGAACAGACCCACCTCGAACAGGGCCGTGTCGAGCGCAGTTTGATAGGGATCCGCCACTTGCCAGGCGATGGCGATGGCCGCCAGCAGGTTGAACGGCAAACCCACACCGAGTCCCACGGCACGCACGCGGCGCCACAGGCGCTGGTGGCGCTGCGGCTGCGTCAGCCAACCGAAACGCACGCACAAAATGCCCAGCAAGAACAACACTATGATATGCGGCAACATGATGCTGGCGTATAGCAGCGAGACCAGATAGTCATTGGCACGCAGCAAGGCCACGTCCCACGCGCTGCCTTGCGTGTACATCGCGTAACGGTCGGCAAAACTGCGCAACTCGCGCGCCGTGTCCGCTGCGCCGCCCTGCTGGCCCACAGGAATCAATAGACAAATGAATAGCAGGAAGCCGGCTGCCACCAGCCAGGCGCAGTTGCGCACGCGGCTGAGTCTGGCGGACGCCAGCGGCAGTAGCAGCATGCCGGCAACGGCATACGAGCTCAACACGTCACCGCTCCAGACAAGAAAACCATGCAACAGGCCGCATGCCAGCAGCCAGCGCAAACGCCGTCGATACGCTGCTTGCGCCTGTTCCCGGCTGCCCAGCCGGCGCTGCAAGGAGCGTGTCTGCAAGGCAAAGCCGGCGCCAAACAAAAAAGCGAAGATGGGATAAAACTTCAATTGTGCCAGCGCCGCCACGGCGAAAATGAGGAGCTGGTCCAGTACCGGCGGCGGCGCGGGCAAGGTGCCGTAGCGCAAGGAAATCGTGCCCCAGGCAAAACCCCATATATTCACCAGCAAGATGCCAAACACGGCGATGCCGCGCAGCACATCGAGCTGCAGCAACCTGCCGGATTTGGCGTTCACGGCGCTCTTGGCGCTCATGGCATTTACGCGCGTGACAAGGTTGGGTAATCGCTGACCTGCAGGCTGAAACCGGCAGCATCCGATTGCAGCCGCGCCAGGCCGCCGAACGGCAAGGTAAGGCGGCGGCGGATATGGCCAAATTCCAGCCCCGTCAGTACGGGCACGGGCAAGCGCTGGCGCACATAGGCCAGCATGGCGTCGACATCGTAACCCTTATCCATGGGACTGAGTTTATAGCCGGAAAAATCCCCGAGCACCACCGCATGCTGGCGATGCAATACGCCCGCATGCAGCAATTGCAGCAGCATGCGCTCGACACGGTAGGGGTGTTCATTGACGTCTTCGAGGAACAATATGCCGCCATCGATGTCCGGGAAATACGGCGTGCCCAGCAAGTGAAGCAACATCGCCAGGTTGCCACCCCACAAGGTTCCGGTCACATCGAGCTGCGCATTGCCCGCTGCCGTGGCCGTCACCGTGTGCGTCGGACCGGCCAGGCAAGACCACAGTTGATCGAGCGTAAATTGCTCGGGGTCGTCGCGGGTGAAATCGTCGCAGAGCATCGGGCCGGCAAAACTGGCACGGCCCGTTTTCGCCATCAAGCCCATGTGGAAAGCGGTGAAATCGCTGTAGCCGACAAACAGCTTGCCGCTGTCGGCCATGCGCTCGAAATCGATGTCGGGCAAGATGCGGCTGATGCCATAACTGCCGCGCAAGGCGATCACCACTTGCACGTCCGGGTCGGCCGCAGCCGCGTTGAGCTGCGCCAAACGTCCGGCATCCGTGCCGCCGAAGCGCTGGAATGTCTGCTCAGGGTCGTAGTAATTGTGAACCGTGGCGCCTTGCGCCTGCAAGCGGGCAATGCCGCGCGCCACGGCCGCTTCGTCGGGCGCGCAACCGCCCGGTGCCACAATGGCGATGCCAATCTCAGGTGTCTTCAAAATATGCCTAGCAAGTCGAGTGGTGGGTGCGGCAAAGTAATCCCCGGCATGGGCTTGTAAATGGATGACAAACAGTTGCCGATACTATGCAAGGCGCCTGCCACGACGCAGTGCAAGCGCACGTACAAGTACAAGTACAAGTACAAGTACAGGCTGCACTGCAAACTGCGGGCAACATCGCACAGGCCGCTTGTGGAAGCCAGAAATTACACTAATTTCTTGCGGGTTACTTGAGATCGCTGGAAGCGTATCTGGGGCGCCATCTTACCTTGCAGATGCACATCGATCAAGGCGAGCAGACGCTCGATCAGCTGCGGCGGCATATCGTGCCCCATGCCTTCGATCACTTCCAGTTGCGCGCCTGGGATCAAGGCCGCAGTATCGATGCCGCAGGCGAGCGGTATCAGGGGATCGTGTGCGCCATGGATGACCAGTGCCGGGCAACGGATGCTCGCCAGCAAGCCCGTGCGTTCGCCCGAGGCGGCAATGGCCAGCATTTGCCGCGCCTCGCCTTCAGGGCAACTGCTGCGCTGCAGCGCCGCTTCGATACGCTGGTTCAGCAGTTTTTCCGCCACGGGATAGGCGGGGCTGCCGATGGCGCGCATGGTCGCTGCCATGTGCGCCAGCAATTCGACGCCGCTGGCATTGCGTTTCGGACGTTGCAATATAGCATTGCGCGCCGCCCGCGTCGGGCCGGGCAAGCCGCGCCGGCCACTGCTCGACATGATGGAGGTCAGACTGAGCACCTGCTGCGGCGCGCGGGCCGCCATCACTTGCGCAATCATGCCACCCATCGACACGCCGATCACATGCGCCTGATCTACGCTCAGGGCTGCCAGCAAGCCCAGCGCATCGTCGGCCATATCGTCGAGGGTGTAGGAAGTTTTCAGGGGCCAGCCCAGCAGGCTCTTCACGTAGGCCAGCGGCAGATACGGCTTGCCCGCCTGCGCCATTTTGCTCGACAAGCCGCTGTCGCGGTTGTCGAAGCGCACCACACGGTAGCCTTGTTCGACTAGGCCTTCGACAAAGTGCTCCGGCCAGGAGATCAGCTGCAGGCCCATACCCATGACCAGCAGCACGCACGGATCATCCGGCTTGCCGTCGCTTTCATACGCTATGTTGAGGCCGTTCGCCATGATGGTTGCCATGATAGCCTCTCTTCAGGAACCAGCACGCAGGCACCATCGCTGCGGCCTTGCGCTTAGCATACCACTAAGGTGCGTCAGACATGAGACCGGCACGCGGCGCGCAGTCCAACTGTTGCCGCGCCGATACGCCGGACGGCAACGCTGCCATCTCGCCGCTGCGGCTTACTTGGCTTTTGGCAAGGAATCGGCCAGCTCCACCCAAGCCTGTGGCTGCGGCTTGCCGCGCTCGCGCACGCCGAAGAAGGAAACCACTTGCGTGCCATCGCTATCGAAGAATTCGACGGAAGTAACGCCGCCGCGCTTGAGGACCCAGCCGCTACGCAGCGCCGTGTCGCGGATGTGCAGATTGAAGTCCGGGTCCAGCACGTTGAAGAAGCCGCCGCCGGCCATGGTTTTCTCGACCTTGCCGCTGTAGATCTGCGTCACGCCTTCATTGCCCAGGAAGACCATGATCGCGACCTTGTCCTTGGCTGCATTTTCCAGCAGGGTGCGCAGCGCTGCCGGCGTCACGCGCTCGGCTACGCCGGGCGGCGCCAGGCGCAGGGCCTGTTCGCGCGTCACATGGAATTCACGCATGATTTGCGCAAACTGGTGCACATCCGTCATCTCTGTCCAGGCTAGCTGGAATTCCTTGACGTCGATCTCGGCATCCGGCTTTTCTACTACCTTGGGCGCCACGGCCAGCACGTTCAGCTCGGTGCTTTGCTGTGGCTGGCGGAACGTTGCCACCAGCTTGTCGTAGACTGCCACGCCCGCTTCGCTGCGCACATAAATCTTGTGCACTGCAGTGCCGTTGGCGTCAAAGAATTGCAGGCTGCGCGTCGGCTTGCCATCGCGGCCCGCTTGCTCCACGGCAAATGCATATTTCCAGTTTTCAAAGTGGAAACGCAGGTCGATCTTGCCGCCCAGGTAGCCGCCTGCGATATTGCGCTGGCGCGCTTCGGTTTCTGGATCCTGCTTGACGTCGGCCTGTTCCGACTTGTCGCCCGCCTGCTTGAATTTGCTGGCAACGCCCGTCGTTTCGATGACGCCGTTTTCATTGCGCGTGATCGCTTGCACCGTACCCAAGTCCAGCGCGGCGCGCATGATTTCGCGCGGCTGATTGCCGTCCGCTTGCAGTCGCGTGACGCCCTTGCCGATATTGCTTGCCAGCAATTGCGCTTCGGACACCCCCAGCGCGCGCGCCGCATCGCGGATCTGCAGCTTCGGCTGCTCCAAGCGCAAGGTGGACCAGCGTTCCGCCAAAGTGGCTGGGGCCGCGTATGCGTTTGCAATCAGCAGGCTGCCTAGCAGGGATAGAACGAGTTTGGATAACTTCATAAAAAGACCATTCAATCAAACATGGAAAAATAGAGGGGCAAACACCCCTCCCCGGTAAAAATCAGAAATTCACGCTGACGCTGGCGGCGACATTGCGGCCAGGCTTGGCATAGCGTTCGATCTCGGCACGGTTGCTCGCCGTGGTGCCGGCGAGGAGGCTGCGGGCGGACGCATAATCCCAGTACTTGCGATCCGTCAAGTTGTACACGCCCACGACAATCTTGGCGTTCTTGTGCACATTCCAGTAAGTCGCCAAGTCGAAGATGGTGTACGAGGGCACGGTAAACAGCGCACTTGAGTCGCCGGTGAGCGGGTTTTCCGGCGCCTGCTTGGCGCCTGCATGCACCGCCGTCAGCGCCAGGCCGAACAACTGGGCCGCGTGGTCATAGCCGACGGTCAAGGCCGACTTGGCCGGTGCCACCGAGGCCAGGCCAGCGCTTTTTCCCGTCCGGGTATTGAAGGAGCGGCCCTTGGCCACGCCGGTAGCGAGGTCGACGTGGTAGCCCTGCAAGGACGGCGCCCAGGCACCCAATTCCGCGCGCAGGGTCAACTCGGCGCCCCAGGTGCGGGCATTGCCGATGTTGTCCGGGCGGAACAAACCGCGTGTAATGGTGGGATAATTCACCGGGTCATCCTTTTGCGTCACATACTCGATCATGTTCGTGTATTGCGTCTGGTAGAGCGAGGCATGCATGCTCAAGCCCTTGCTCACGTCGCCCTTCAAGCCCAGCTCATACGCCTCGCTGGTTTCCTTGCGCAAATTTGCATTGCCGAGCACGGCATAGCCCTGCCCCACACCCGTATAGCTGATGGAATCGTAAGTGCCCGTACGTTCGGCCGCCGTTGGCAGGCGCGTGCCGCGCGTGAAGGTGGCATACGCATCCATTTGCGGCAGCACTTCCACCGACAGGCTCAGGCTGGGCGTGAAGTAGGTGTCGCTTTCGGCACGCACCTCCTTGGCCGCACCGGGCACACCGATGGCGTAGTTTTGCAAATTTTTAGGCGCATCCTTGCGGTAATCGGCACGCAAGCCTGGCGTCAGCACGGCCTTCTTGCCAGCCAGGTTAACACTGAGGTCATCGCGCACGTACAGGGCCAGCTTGGTGCTATCCATATCGGCCATGCGGTTCTTGTTGGTAATCTGATGCTGGCCGGTGGCGATGATGAGACGGTCCTCACGCCACGGACGGCGCGTTTTCAGCTGTTCCAGTTGCACGCCATACAGCAGTGCATTGTCGGCATTGATGTGCTTGAACGCTTCCGAGCTTACGCCGATGCTGTCATTGCTGAAGCTCGTCTCGATAGAACGCTGCGCCGGCGTCATGTAGGTGTAGCGGCCTTGCGTCTTGTCATCGGTTTTCGCATTTTGCAGATACACTTTTGACGTCAGGCGCTCGAACAGCACGAAATCCTTCAGTGCCACCGCATGGCCCAGGCTCACGCGCGTGCGCTTGGTGGCGGACTCCTGCTGCACGCCGGTCGGATAAAACGTGGCGACCTTGCTGCGCAGATCGCGCTTGTTCTTGCGCTCGAACATGTCGACCGTCAAGTCCAGCTTTTGCTCACCCGGCAAGGCCCACACCAGCTTGGACAACAAGGCATTCGAATGCCAGTCATCGGGGTTGGGCGCCGTGCTGCCACGGCTGTCCGTCTGCTCGCCATCGCGGTGTACGAACACGGCCAGGCCTTGCAGTTTGGCGCCGATCTTGGCGGCCCCCGTCAGCGTGTGCGCATTGCTGCGATCTGCCGTGGCGCGGGCGTACTTATAGGCCACGTAATGGTCCTGTCCTTCACCCAGGTAATCGTCGGGCGACTTGGTGATGAAGGCCACGCCGCCGCCCAGCCCAGGGCTGGCGCCGCTGACGGCCGTCGTGCCCGAATCGATGCGCACTTCGCGGAAAGTTTCTGGGTCAAAATAATCACGGCCCGTGCCGAAGGCGTTGAGCGTATTGCCGTCCGGCTTGGGTGCGGCATCGGGCAGGGCAATGCCATCGAGTTCCAGGCTGACACGGTTGCCTTCCAGGCCACGGATGTTGTAGCCGGTGTTACCCGCGCCATCCCACACGGCGCCACTGCCCGAAGCGGCCACTGGTGCCGTAATCAAAGACAGGTAACGCACGATGCCAGCCATTTCCGTCACATTGCGGCGCTCCAGGTCTTCACTGCCGAGCACGCTCTTGGTGCCGGCGCGGCGCGCGTCATCCTGCTTGGCACTGACGACGATTTCCGGGAAGACAGGCAGCTTGGCCGGTTCCTGCGCGGCAGTGCCTGCATTGATGGCCGCATTGATGGCGCTATTTTGCGCAGCCACGGGCAGCAACGGTGCGGCAAACAGGCCCAGCAAGGCGGCGCGCAGCACCAGGTTGTGCCGGCGCACAGGCAGGCGGGAGGTCAATACGGCGGGGGCAGCGGAGCGCTGCAAAGACAGTGTCGTCATGATGATCCGGTGTAAGAGTAAAGGCTGGCTCTTGAACCTCGATCGATAACGATACGCAAGGGAAGTTTGCTGGCGAAAACAACACTGTAACACGAATCATTCTCATTTGAGAATAGCAAAGCGTTCCAGATAAATACTTTATCGCAATGTTTTCAAAAAAATCAGCCGGGAGGGCTGACATGGCTGACATAGGGATAGGGGCGCCCACAGAATTCGGAAAAATATTACGCTAATAATTTCCGCCAGTCCGAAGCGGGCGGAATTTTCCCTCTTCAATGTTGCGGCTCTGCGGCCAAACCTAGTCCCCGCTCAGGTTGATGTGTTCCCAGCCCAACGGCGCCAGGTATTGCAGCATGCCGTCGTCGGGCAGCTTGCCGGCTTCGGGCAATGCTTGCGTCGCCCGTTCAAGGTATACGGTATTCCACACGACGATGGTGGCCGTCACCAGGTTCAATCCACTGGCGCGGTGGCGCTGCTGCTCGAAGCATCGGTCCCGGATCTCGCCAAGCCGGTGGATGAAGACCGCCCTGGCCAATGCGTTGCGCGCCTCGCCCTTGTTCAAGCCCGCATGCACGCGTCGGCGCAGTTCAACGCTTTGTAGCCAGTCGAGGATGAGCAGCGTCCGTTCGATGCGCCCCAGCTCGCGCAACCCGATCGCCAGGCCGTTCTGGCGCGGATGGCTGCCGAGCTTGCGCAGCATGAGCGATGCCGTCACGGTGCCGTGCTTGATCGACGAGGCTAGACGCACGATATCGTCCCAAAGGGTGCGCATATGCTTGATGTTCAGGGTGCCACCGATCATGATCTTCAGCCTGGGATATTCCCCAACTGCTGCGGAAAAATACAGCTTGGTGTCGCCCAGATCCCGGATGCGCGGCGCGAAGCGGAATGCCAGCATGCGCATCAGCGCGAACACATGGTCCGTGAATCGGGCGGTGTCTGAGCAGGTTGAAATAGCGCGCGCCGGGCTCGACTCCGCCATCTTGGTCAAGCCGAGGTTCATCGAGTCAGCTAAGATCGCCGACAGCAGCAAGGTCTTGTTCTGAACCTGCGCACCGCTTTTGAGGCGCATGAAGTGGCGGGTGAAAACGCGTCGAATGCGAGCATGGCACGTTTCAAACGCGAGCCGCTACACCTACCACGCCAACAACGCCACGATGGATGAGCACATGGAACACAGGACCACCACCGCCGCAAGGTGCGGGCAGCGGAGCGGTCGTATTATGGGATTTGAGGCGGTGGGCGGTGGGCGGTGGCATCAATGATGTCTCTGCCACCCTGGATTTTCTGACGCGCCCGCAACAATCACACTAGTCACGTCTGGAAAACGGAAACGATGCGATAAGCAGAGGCAAGTCGCACGCTAGTACGGCAGAGTTCGTGTCCGCTTGTCAGACGTGACCCTCTGCCTGCGTCGCGACGTGCCTTTCTCGCGCCCATCACCCGTCGATGCCGCCGCCGTCATCATCCGTCTCCTCCCCCCCTTCACGCCACTCGAGGATGTCACCGGGCTGGCATCCCAGGCGTTCGCAGATCTTATCGAGCGTGGAAAAGCGGATGCCGCGTACCTTGCCTGATTTGAGCAGGGACAGGTTTTGTTCGGTGATGCCGATGTAACTTGACAACTCCTTGGATTTGAGTTTGCGCTTCGCCAGCATCACGTCGAGGTTGATGATGATTGCCATCAGATGAAACCCTCATTTTCCTCACTGAGGCGACGGCCCTCATGCATGACGCCGGCAATCAGATAAAACAGGCTGCACACCAGAATCAACAGCAGTTCGTTTGAGGTGACTTCGAGCGCCAGCGGATAGTGGCTGGTGCTACCGGCAAGGTGCAAGGCAACGCCGCGCAAGGGTTTTTCCAGATTGAACAACACAACCGACACGAGCATGGCACCGGCGGACGCACGCAGGTGGCCGATCGTGTCCACCGCGAATATTTTACCCTTCTGGAAATTGGCCAGGGCCCGCCCCAGGCGGAAAATGCCGTAGCTCAAACCCAACAGCCCGGGCAGCCCCACCGCCATGCCGACCATGCGCTGCAGTAAAGACAAGGCGTGCACCGATTCTGGCGCCATGCCGTCGGGCCCGAGCTCGACGTGCATGGGGCCGATGCTCAGGGGCGACGCGATGATCCACGACAGCAGAAACAGGCCGAGCTGCGCAAACAGGAAAGTCAGCAGCAGCCCACGGATAATCTGGCACATGCGGGTGAGCTGCAACGGGCCAGGATTGGTAAAGCCGCTAGTATTCATATACTCATTGAATAAAGTTAAAAAATTATTTTTACAATACTTCTTATCGTAAAAAATATTTCCTATTATAAGGTCATTATGACTTGGAGTTATCCGGGCGTGCAAGCAAATCGGGACTGCGGGCTGGCACCGGAGAAGCCCGTTAAATTATCGTAAAAGAACAAATAAATATTGTTTGACAGTAATAAATTTCATGGTTAGAGTGTGCTCAGCAGTTGAGAGCAGATGCGGTACCGAAGTTCATCAGCATTACGCTGAAAGACAGGCGCCGCTGGTGCATTCAAGGGCAGCGCGAAGCCCTGCGCGTTGACGTGGTTGAAGCAGCCCGGTTCGAAGAAGCGGGTGTCCGGTCACCGTCGATGTGGCGTTCCAATCCAACCTACTACGGAGTCTCAAATGAAAGCATCGAATGTCATGACCGAAGAATTCTCGATCGAAGCACTGGAAGCCCGCTTTGAAATGGAAGCTGTACCAGAAGTGCCAGGCACCGACTGGAAATGCACCTGCACTTTCGAGTCCTGATTCTAGGAAGTGCCGGCTAGCGGGGCACCAGCGCCCCGCTCCTGATCGGCACCCGGCTGCGCCCTCCGGCGTAGCTGGCGTGTCCAACCGTCTTGATCGTCGCCAGGACCCACCTCATGCCTCTTCCCAGCACGCTGCCGGTTCCGCGGCTCAAACCCGGCATCGGCATCACTCTGTACCAGGACAGTGCCGTTTCCCCTTCTCCCCGGTTTTTGCTGGCCTTGGAAGACAGTTATTTTCTCGTTTCTGGCAAGACCCGCGCTTTGGTGGTGGCCCTGCTGTATCAGCCCGCCGACAGCGCACAGCTCGCAAACTACTTCGAGGCCGAAAGCGGCCACCGCGTGCCCGCCGAGCAATTGATAGAACTGGCGCAAAGCTTGCCCCCCGCGTTGTTCGCCGGCGCGCCCGCAGCCACGCGCGAGCTGCCTTTTCTTTTCAGCCTCACTTTGCTGCCGGCCCGCGCGGCCACCCGCGTCACCGGTTTCCTGACCTGGTTGTTCGCGCCGCGCCTGGCAATCGCCCTCATGCTGGCGTTTGCCGTCTTGCATATCGCGGTCTTGCCGGCAGCAATGCGCACCGCACACGGCGCCTGGACAGCCGGCCAATCGGCCGAAATGCTGGCGCTGTTCATGTTGAGCGGCCTGATTCACGAGCTCGGCCATACCAGCGCCTGCCGCTACTTCAAGTGTCGGCACGGGGCGATCGGTGTTGGCTTGTACTTCATTTTTCCCGCCTGGTATGCCGATGTCACCGCCGCCTGGATGTTGCCGGCGAAACAGCGGGCAGTGGTCGACTTGGGCGGTGTGTATTTTCAGTCGATCTTTCTTATTGCCGTTGATGCCTTCGCCCTGCTCACCGGCGATCCCATGGCGCTCAAGCTGGTCTGGCTGATCACGTTCACCATGTTGTTCACGCTCAATCCGGTGTTCAAATTCGACGGCTATTGGCTGCTGTCCGATCTGAGCGGCTTGCACAATCTGCACAAGCAGGTGCGCCAGTCGACAGCGTCGATGATCGCCATGTTGATGAGGAAACGCGCGCTGGCCGGGCCCAGTGTGCGCTCTAGCGTGCTGTACGCGTATTCCGTGTTGAGCATCGGCTACTTCGTCTACTTCGGCCTGTTCCTGGCGCGTGAAGTGGGCTTGCTGGCCACCACCTTGCTGCCGAAACTGTCGGCCGCTGCGCAAGCGCTGCGACCCGTTTCCATCGATCACGTATGGCAGCTAGTCGTGGCGGCCGGGGCGTTTTGCGCACTTTTGTTTTGGCCAATCATGATTTTGCTCGGCAGCTTTTTCTTCCTTGACAAGCTTCGCCGTGCACTGTCTGAGATCGTTGCCAGTGTGCAGACGGCCCGCGCCACTGTCGCATGTGCAACGCCTTCCCTGGAGAAAATCTGATGCGTTTCCCACGCCGTTTGATGCTGCGTTTCCTTCCCGCCGGCGCGCGCCGTGTCCATCAGCGGCGCGACGCCCAGCTGCTCGATCAGGCAAGCCGGGGGACTGCCTATTTCTTCGGACCCGATCAGGACACCGGCGCACTGGCGCAGGCCGCGCTGGTTCAGCGGCAGTCTCTGCGCAGCATCAGCGTCAAGTCCAGCGCACAGCTGCCGCACGGCACCGTCCGGCAAACGCTCGCTACCGCGCTCGAGCATGGTTCCTGCCTGCTCGCTTTGCCGTTCAACACGGCGGCGATCCAGCTGATGCGGGACCTGGCCAACGACGCGCGCATGCCACTGATACTGGTCGAAAGCGCGGCGCTGCGCACGGTGCTCGAGGAAATACCGCTGGCGGACCGCTCCCTGCCGCGCTGCTCTACCCAAGATGTGATCGGCCACGTGAAGGCCGCCGCCAATAGCGACGCGCCGCTGCTCTACGTCAGCTTTCCCGAGCTGCACGCACTGGGGACGGGCACGACGGCGCCAGTGACTTTCCTCGACAAGCCTTGCCGTTTCTCGCTGCTGGAGCCTTTGTTGTGCCGACACTCGATCAATACCTTGCTGACCATCGGCCACGCCGCTGCCGGGCCCGATGCTGGTTTGCACCTAGTTGCATGGGACGCTGCGGCGTGCCGCGTGGCCGATCCCGCCGGCGCAATGCGCAGCACCCTGGAATGGTTGTGCGCGCAGCTGGCGGCGGTGGCGGCCGCTATGCCCGCCCATACCCTGTCCTGGCCGCAGTTGTACCGGGCCAGCTTGCATTGTCGTCGAATCGAGCGCAACGATCAACTCAAGCAACTGGAAGCGTACTTTCTTATGTGGAAGCAGGCGCGCGGCGGCCTGCTCGACCATACCCACCAATTTGCCATGGCGCGGATTGCCGCCATGCGCGATGCCGCTTAAGTGAACAGGAGTCGCCACCATGCGATCAATTTCAGAATTGCTGCTGCTGGGCCGCATCGCCATGGCCCGCCTCGCTCTGGCCTTGCCCACCGCCGCCAGCAGGAACGCGAAAGAACAGTTCGCCACCTCGGTCGGCGTCGCTTTTCCCCATCTGAGCGAGCAGGCCAAGGCGGCGCTGTACGTGCGCTATCAGTTGTCGATGCGTAAATTCATGCTGATGAAGGAACACATGTCGGGACTGTCGGCCGGGCAGTTGAGCGACTTCATCGAGCGCAATGTCCAGGTCGATGGAAAAGTCCAGCTCGACGCGGTGAAACAAAGCGCTGCTCCGGTCATTTTTGTAACACCGCACTACGGTAATTTCCCGGCCGGCTGCCTGAAACTGATCAAGGAAATCGGCCACGCGAAAACCGTCAACGCATTCTACAATCCGCCTTCGAAAAACCGCACCTCCGAAGGCTTCGAAACCTTATTGAAGGGCCTCGGCTATGGCTTCAATGCCCTGTTCAACGATCAAACCGCGGTGATAAAAGCGCTGCGCGTGCTGAAACGGGGCGAAGCGTTGACGATGATGCCGGACGTGTTCGATATCAGCGGCCACGCCCTATACGTGCCATTTTTCGGCCGGCTCGTCCCAGCGATGGCGGGCACGGCGCTGTTTGCATTGAAAAGCCGCGCTACCGTGATCGTCGGCTACAACTGCCCCGGCGATGGGCTCGCTTCGACCTTGAAGCTGGGCCGACCCCTGGTGTTCGAGCGCAGCGGTGACCTGGAAGCCGATATCGCCGGCCTGACTGCGGCGATCTTTCGCGAGCTCGAAGCCCAGATCCGCCATTCGCCCGAGCACTGGTTTTATTTGCAGGGGATCGGCGACCTGCTGGCCGACCGCCTGGTGTCGAGCGCCGGCGACGGCAGAGAGTGGCTGGAAACGCTCGCCGCGTCGACCTGCCACTTTAGCGCCTTGCTGCCCGACTGGCCGGCAATCCTGCGGGAAATAAAGACGATGCAATCCGCCGGGCCTTGCCCCGACACCATGCACGCCATACCAAGAGAGGCATGACCATGAAATTCCTACCTGCACTGACGCTGTATTGCGCCGCATTGTATTGCGCTCCCGCGCTGTGCGCCGACCGCGAATGGACCAGTTACAGCAACTTGATGAAAATCACCAGCCTCGACAAGTTCTACGCCGCCCCGGCAGCGCAGCGTGACAAATTGCGCATGCTTGGCACGATGAAGCCGAACAATCCGGCAATCGCGCCGGCCAACGTGGTGTTCACTGTCGTTCACGGCGACGAGAGCAAGCGCATCGTGGTGGGCGCCGACGGCACCTTCGATCCGGTGATCCATGCACTGTGGGCACGCGACAATCCCAAGGTCTTGACCAGCATGCCTGCCGGCGAAAAAGCCGGGTTCTCGTTTTCCGTTACCCCGGTCCTGCCGGCCGGCCTGCAATTCGACTATGCCGCCCTGATGGACAGCGTGCGCCAGGTCAACACCCTGATCAAGTCGCAGGCCGGGATGATGCGTTTTCTGATGCCCACCTTTGTCGGCGTTCAAATGCGCTTTCCCGCCGGCCAGCGCACCAGCGCGACCATCCGCTCCGGCGAGCAAGAGCGGGTTGTCAACGCCGACGGCAACGGCGTGCTGCAGTTGCCGTTCGATGAAGCAACGATGGCGGCCAATCCCCGCGTGACGCTGCAGCAGCGGCCGCAGTCCGTCGACTTCATCGAGGACTAAAGCCATGCGCGACGGAGCGGCATGGCCCTCGCTGCGTGCCAGCCAAGCAGGCTGGGCATGCGTTCGCATCGTGATCGCCTTGCTGTGCGTGTTAGCGCCAATGGCGGCGCTGGCGCCGTTGAAAAAACATTACTACATGACCGTCGGCGCCGCCATGCGCTGGCCCTTCGCCTGCATCAGCGTGCTGTGCATCCTCGGCGCTTACGCCGGCTATGTACGGTGGATCGAACGGCGTCGCGTCGGCGAGCTTGGCGGCAACGGCGCCGCCGTCGAATTGTCGGCGGGCCTGGGCATCGGTGCGCTGCTTTTCACCCTGTGCATGACGACTCTGGCCGGCGCAGGCGCCTACCAGATCAGTGGCCGCAACGAAGTAGCGGCCATGCTCGCCACCATCCCGGGCTTCGTGACCGGCGCCGTCTTCGAAGAACTGGTGTTCCGCGCGATCCTGTTTCGCATTCTCGAAGAAGCGCTGGGAAGCTGGATAGCCTTGTTCGTCTCGGCCCTCGTGTTCGGCGTGATGCACTTCGCCAATCCCGGCTCGGGTCTGCTCGGCGCCCTGGTCATCGCGGTCGAAGCCGGTGTCATGCTGGGCGCCGCCTACATGGCCACCCGCCGGCTATGGCTGTGCATTGGCATCCACTTCGCCTGGAATTTTTCCCAAGGCGGCATTTTTTCCGTGGCTGTCTCCGGCGACGCCCAGCAGGGCCTGTTTCAATCCCGCCTGACCGGCGCCGAATGGCTCACCGGCGGCCAGTTCGGCGCCGAGCTCTCGGTGGTCGCTGCCACCCTATGCACGCTGGCGGGGATTCTCATGCTGATGCACTGCGTGCGCACGTCGCGGATCGTACAGCCGTCGTGGCGGCGGGCGGCTGTTTGAAACAGAAATAGCGCGGTGCCTTGTGTCAGGCGGTTTTGCGCGAGGCAGTATTGTTGACGACAACCACGCAGCGGAAGGGCGCCCGACTTTCGAGCGTCCTTGGCAGGACGAACGCACATCGCACGGTTGAGCTCGCGTCGCTTGTCCTCCTTGTCAGGCTTGACCTCTGCCGCTTGACAACGCAGCAGAGCGCTGCAAAGACAGTGTCGTCATGATGATCCGGTGTAAGAGTAAAGGCTGGCTCTTGAACCTCGATCGATAACGATACGCAAGGGAAGTTTGCTGGCGAAAACAACACTGTAACGCGAATCATTCTTATTTGAGAATAGCAAAGCGCTCCAGATAAGTGCTTTTTCGCAAAGTTTCTAAAAAACCAACCGGGATGGCTGGCATGGAAGGCAGGGCAAGCACTTGGCCACCCTGCCCTCACCTGGCTGGCATTAATCCGGCGGGTTGGCCAGCTTGCGCGCTTCGGCCTGGGCGCGGCGGCGCTCGGCGAAGAAACGCCTAAGGAAAGCGCCGCACTCGTCGGCCAGCACGCCGCCAACGATCGCCGTCTGGTGGTTCAGCGCCGGCTGCGCGAACAGGTTCAGCACGGAACCACAAGCACCGGTCTTCGGGTCGCCCGCGCCGTACACCACGCGCGCCAAACGTGCATGCAACATGGCGCCCGAGCACATCACGCACGGCTCCAGGGTCACATACAGTTCGCAGCCTGGCAAGCGGTAGTTGCCCAGCTTTTCGGCGGCCGCGCGCAGCGCCATCACTTCCGCATGCGCCGTCGGATCATGGCGGCCGATCGGTTGGTTGTAACCGACGGCGATCACTTCCCCATCCTTGACGACAACGGCGCCGACGGGCACTTCGCCCAGGTCCCACGCGTGCTGGGCCTGCTCCAGGGCCAGTTGCATATAGCGCGCGTCGCGCACGCTATCGTGCATTTCAGTCATCGCTCACTTCTGCCCAGCAATTCGGGGTTTCATGCAACACCAGTTTATGCAGGTGCAAGCCGGTGCCGAAATGGTCGGTAAACGCCGCTTTCAGGATCTCGAAGGCGATGCGCGCCAGATTTTCCACGGTCGGGATGCGGTCAATGACGACCGTTTTATGGTCGGGCAGGCTGGCCAGGAAATCGCGTACGGCGGTATCTTTTTCATACACCAGGAAAGCGTGGTCCCACACGTCGACCAGATGTTGCTTGGCCAACGTTTTCACGTCGGAAAAGTCCATGATCATGCCATTGTCGGAATTGCCTTCCGCTTCGATGACCTTGCCGACCAAGGTGATTTCCACCGTATAGCGGTGGCCGTGCAGGTTGCGGCACTGGCTTTTGTGGTCGGGAATGCGGTGGCCCGCATCGAATTCGAGCTTGCGTGTGATAGTCAGCATATTGTTATATTAATAATAATTAAGGAATTTGCAGGAGTTTATGCGTCTGCAGGCTCAGTTTCCATTGGGGATTGCTTTTGCAGGTCTCGATGGCCAGTTGCAAGTTGTGCGCTGCCAGCGGGCCATCCATCGCCTGCACGAAAAAATTCTCGAAATCGAGTCCTGCATAGGCAGCCAGATCTTGCTGGAACTGGGGGATGACGACCTTGATTTCGTTGCCTTTGTGCACGACCAGGGTGGAACCCATCTTGGGGCTGACACAGATCCAGTCCACGCCGGCCGGCACCGGCAAGGTGCCATTGGTTTCGATGGCGATGGTAAAACCGACCGCATGCATGGCGTCGATCAGGGCCGTGTCCAGTTGTAATAGCGGCTCGCCGCCCGTAAACACCACGTATTTGCTGGGCGCGTAGCTGGCCGGCCACAGGCTGTCGATCAGCGCGGCCAATTCCTGGGGCGTCTTGAACTTGCCGCCCAGTTCGCCGTCCGTGCCGACGAAGTCCGTGTCACAGAACTGGCACACGGCCGTGGCGCGCTCGCTTTCGCGCCCGCTCCACAGGTTGCAGCCGGAAAAGCGGCAAAACACGGCCGGACGGCCCGCGTGCGCACCTTCGCCCTGCAGGGTGTAAAAAATCTCTTTGATGCTATAAGTCACTGTATTTCCTAAGAGCTGGCTGGCGTCCTCGCGCAGGGCGTACGCAGCGGTTGCGGCGCGCAGCACCGTCACCGCAAAAGCCGATTGACAACCCTCTATTATATCGCGCCGCGACAGATTTCGTGCAAAAGCCGTCCCGCCCAGGCACGGCGACACCAACGGGCAAGCTTGCTGCGGTGACCGGCATAACTGCATAGCTTTTGCGCTTAGACAATGTAAATAGCCTAAAGCTAATATATTTTTCGTAAGACCATTGCTTAACGGAAAACATTGGGGGAGCGAGAACATGCTGCAACGCTGGCTAAGCCTGCTGTACCGCCTGAGCATTCTGGCCTGCCTGGCAGCTGGCGCGCTCGCCGCCCCGCATATCGAGCCGCTGCTGCCGGCTGACACACAAGCGACGCTGATGGCCGCTTGTGCCGTCCTGCTGGGCGCGCTGGCGCTGCTGCTGCTGCTGCGGCGCCAGCGCCGCCAGACGCTGCGCCTGCAGGCGCTGGAACAGCTGCGCGTAGACGCCGAACAAGCGCACCTGGCCAGCGAGCAGCGCAAGGCGCGCGAGCAGGAACGCCTGCGCATCGGGCGCGACATCCATGACGACCTGGGCCAGCATCTGCTGACCCTGAAGATCGACCTATCCATGCTGCAAGCGGGCACGCATGGCGCGACACCCGCTCTGGAGCGACAATTGGCCATGATGGCGCGCAATGTCGAGCTCAGCATCGAGGCGCTGCGCCGCATCATCCACGATCTTCGTCCGCCCGCCCTCGATGCCGGTCTGCAAGCGGCGTGCAAGGCCTTGCTGGCGGACTTCCAACGCAGTACGGGCATCGACTGCAGCTGCAATTATCAGCTCGACACCGCCGCCGGCAGCGCACACGGCCGCCTGCTGTACCACGCGCTGCAGGAAGCGCTGGCCAATATTGCCCGCCATGCGCACGCCACGCATGTCCAGCTATGCCTGCAGCAAGTGGGCAGCACCGTGGCGTGCAGCATCAGCGACGACGGCGTCGGGCTGCCGGGCTCACCGCCGCGCCTGGGCTGCGGCCTGTCCGGCATGCATGAACGCGTGGCCGCCGCCGGCGGCAGGCTGCACATCGATAGCCACAGCGGTGCCGGCACCACCTTGCACCTGTCGCTACCGCTGCCAGACTGCCACGAAGAAGCGATGCACCATCACTGAAGATCTTGCTCAACATCAACACCATCGGCCCGCCACGCCGCATCATGGCCTACGCCCCCCATTCACGCCCGAGAAGGATGCATACATGCCGGATAGCCATGCACATGCCAGCGCGTCAAGCTGCGATGCAAGCCAGGATTTTGCCGTCAAGATGATGGAATTGCTGGTGGTGCCCACCTTTGTCCTCGACGCGCATGGGCGGGTGATCATCTGGAACCGCGCCTGCGTACAGCTGACGGGCGTGCCGGCAGACGAAGTGCTGGGCATGTGCGGGCCGGGCCGCTGCTTTTACAACGACGAACGCCCCACCCTGGCCGAGTTGCTGCTGGCCGGGCGCGGCGGCGATGCGCGCGCGCGACATCTGCAGCAGCAATACCGTAGCAGCACGGGCAATAATTTATGCGCGCAAAACTGGTGCGACATGCCGCGCACGGGGCGGCGGCGCTACCTGGCGGTCGATGCCAGTCCCATCTGCGACAATGGCGACGAACTGATCGCCGTCGTCGAAACCCTGCGCGATATGACCGATGAAAAGCGTGCGCAGGGAGAACTGGAGCGCCTGGCCACGCGCGATGGACTGACGGGACTGGCGAACCGGCGCTGCTTCGACGACACTATCCTGGCCGAATGGCAGCGCGCTCAGCGGCAGGGCCAGCCTCTGTCGCTGCTGATGGTCGATGTCGATAATTTCAAGCAATACAACGACAGCCACGGCCACCAGGGCGGCGACCTGTGCCTGCGCAAGGTAGCGGGCGCCGTGGCCAGCGAAATGCGCGCGAACGACATGGTAGCGCGCTATGGCGGCGAAGAGTTTGCCGTCATCTTGCCGAACCAGTCGCTCAAGGGCGCCGCCATCGTGGCCGAACGCATCCGCCAGCGCGTGGAGCGGCTGCAACTGCCGCGCAAGCACCTCAATGGTGCTTGCGTCACCGTCAGCATCGGCGCCGCCACGGCCCTGCCCGGCCCCGGCACGCAACTGGGACAGCTGATCCACACGGCCGACTGCGCCCTGTACCGCGCCAAGCACCTGGGCCGCAACCGCATCAGCCTGCCGGAATCGACACTCATCTAGGCACCCGCCCCAGCAGCAGGCCTTGGCAGTTTCTGGCGCACCGTTGACGGGCCAGCGCTGAGCTGCCAAAACACTTGCCCCTATGCAGGGGGGCATGAATATTCTATGCTGCGGCGTTGCACTTTCATAACATTCAAAAGAAGGAGCCCCCCGTGTCAAGAGTCATGCCCGCTTTGCTACCCACATTCCTACCCGCTTTCGCCCTGGCGCTGTCAGCCATGGCCGCGTCGAACTTGGGCGCCGCGCCCATCAAACCGGCCAGCGCCAGCAGCGCCTCTGCCAACAAGACCGATCTGCTGCCATTCAAGGCGACCGAAAAAACCTTGGCCAACGGCTTGAAAATCATCATCGTGCCGACCGGCTTCCCCAACCTGGTTTCACTGCAGATTCCCGTGCAGACGGGCTCGCGCAATGAAGTCGAGCCGGGCAAGTCCGGCTTTGCGCATTTCTTCGAGCACATGATGTTCCGCGGCACCAAAGCCTATCCGCCCGAGAAATACCAGGAAGTCATCACCCGCGCCGGCGCGCGCCAGAATGCCTACACCAGCGACGACTTGACCAATTACCACACCACGTTTGCCAAGCAAGACCTGGAAACCGTGCTGAAGGTCGAAGCTGACCGCTTCCAGCACCTCGATTACGCGGAAGACGCGTTCAAGACGGAATCGCGGGCAGTGCTCGGCGAATACAACAAGAACAGCGCCAATCCCGTCTCGAAACTGTTCGAAGTGATGCGCGACAGCGCCTACACCACGCATACCTACAAGCACACGACGATGGGTTTTATCCAGGACATCGAAGACATGCCGAACCAGTACGCGTATTCGAAGCTCTTCTTCGACCGCTGGTACCGTCCCGAGCGCAGCACCATCATCATCGCCGGCGACGTCGAGCCGCAGCATGCCATCGCGCTGGTGGAAAAATACTGGAGCAGCTGGCAGCGCGGCAAGCAGCAGGCGGCCGTGCCGGTGGAGCCGAAACCGCGCGGCCCCGTCTACAAGCACGTGGCCTGGCCCACGCCGACCCTGCCGTGGGTAGCCGTGGGTTTCCACGCACCCGCGTTTTCCGTGAAGGACAAGGATCAAGCGGCGTTGGCGACCCTGCTGTCGCTGTCGTTCGGCCGCACCTCGCCGCTGTATAAACGTTTGGTGCAAAACGAACAAAAGGTCGACCAATTGTTCGACATGACGCCGGATCGGGTCGACCCGACCCTGGCCGTGCTGGGCGCGCGCGTGAAAAACATCGATGACGCCGTCTACGTGCGCGACGCCATCCTGGCCACGGTAGCGCAGTTGCGCGACACGCCAGTGAGCGAAAAAGACTTGGCGGACGCCAAGTCGGCCGAAAAGTATGGCTTGATACGCACCCTGGACAATACCGAGCAGATCGCCGGCACCCTGGCTTCCTTCGTGCATTTCGAGCGCTCGTATGCCACCCTGAACCAGTACTACCGGCTGATCGATACGCTCACGCCGGCCGACCTGCAGGCGGCCGCGCGCAAATACCTGACCGATGACGGCTTGGTGGTAACCACCCTGTCGCACCAGCCGATGCCGGCCACCATCGCCGCCACGCCGAAGCTGGCCAGCCTGCTGCCGGCTACCTTGAACGCCAAGTTCGACGTCTTGGTGCAAAAATCTGCGCTGCCGCAAATCCGCTACAAGCTGCTGTTTACGGCCGGTTCCGCGCAAGACCCCAAAGGCAAGGAAGGCTTGGCCGCGCTGACGGCCGCCATGGTGGCCTCCGGTGGTTCGTCGGAACGCAAGATCGACGAAGTCAACCAGGCCCTGTTCCCGCTGGCCGGCAGTTTCAGCCAGCAGACGGACAAGGAAATGACGACCTTTACGGGCTCCATCCACAGGGATAACTGGACGCAGTTCAACGCCATCGCCCTGCCCCTGCTGCTCTCGCCCGGTTTTCGCGAAGATGACTTCCGTCGCCTCAAGGATGCGCAGCGCAACGCGCTGTTGCTGGACCTGAAAGACAATAACGAAGAGGAATTCGCCAAGGAGCGCCTGCAAACGAATGTGTATGCGGGCACGCCATATGGCCACCCGGTGCTGGGCACGCTCGCCGGCATCGACGCCATCACCCTCGACGACGTGAAACAATTCTGGAAAAGCGCGTATGCGCAAGGCGCCGTCAAGGTGGGCATTTCCGGTGACGTCTCGGCTGCCATGACGGCGACGCTGACGCAGGCGCTGGCAAGCTTGCCGGCCGGCGCCGGCTTGCCGGCCACGGTAAAACCTGTGGGCCGCAAGGCACAGGGACTGGAAGTGGAGATCATCGAGAAAAACACGCGCGCCACGGCCATCTCCTTCGGCCTGCCGCTCGAGGTGACGCGCACGCACCCGGACTTCCCCGCCCTGTGGCTGGCGAAGACCTGGCTGGGCGAACACCGCGCCTCGAATTCCTATCTATACCAGCGCATCCGCGAACTGCGCGGCATGAACTATGGCGATTATGCGTATATCGAAGCCTTCCCGCACGGCATGGTTCAGTTCTTCCCGAACCCGAACCTGGGCCGCAAGGCGCAGCTGTTCGAAATCTGGATACGCCCGGTGGCGCCCGATAACGCCCACTTCGCGCTGCGCGTGGCCCTGACGGAATTGGGTAAGCTCATCGACAATGGCTTGACGCAAGACGATTTTGCCACCACGCGCGACTACCTGATGAAAAACGTCTTTGTCATGACCTCGACGCAAGACCAGCAACTGGGCTATGCGCTCGATTCGCAATGGTATGGCACGCCCGAGTTCACCAAGCTGATGCGTGATGGCTTGGCCAAGCTGACGGTGCTTGACGTCAACCGCGCCATCAAGCAACACCTGTCGGCAAAGAACCTGTCCGTGGTGATGGTCGCCAAGGATGCGGCCGGCTTGAAAGAAAAACTCGTCAGCGATGCGTTTTCTCCCATCAAGTACGACGGCAACAAACCGCAAGCCTTACTCGATGAAGACAAGGTCATCGGCGCGATGAAGCTGGGCATCAAGCCCGAAGCGGTCACCGTGACGCCGGCGGCGCAGGCATTCGCCAAGTAAGCCGGTGATGTGTCAGCCCCATCCGATGCAGGCCGTCGGATGGGCTTGCGCGCCGCACGCGCGCCGGTGAGGGCCCTACCGCAGCCAATGCATAGCGCGTCCAGCCGCATCCCACCTCACTCGAAGGGATTCGCCACCGACGTCACCTTGGGCGGGGGCAACTGGTCGGGCAGCGCTTGCTTTTCCAGCTGGGCCACTACGTCGCCCAGCAGTTTTTGCAGCTGTTTTGCCAGCGCCAGGCCCGGCTTGTCCAGGGTCAGGTCGATATCACCGCTGATGCTGATGCGGTCGATGCGGTTTTCGATATTCAAGCCACCGATGTCGAGCACATCGCTTTCATTGGCATACGGGACGAATTTCTTTGCGCACATGGGGTTTCCTTTTCTAGCGTATTACTTGTTGGACTTGCTATTAACCTTCGGCAAACGCAGCATGCGCAGCTTTTGCTGGCGCGTCAGCGACGGCAACAGATCGATGCCTATCCTGTCTTCCAGTTGCGCAATGCTCAGCACTTCATACGCCTTGGTATCGACGTTTTCAATGAAATAGGCGGCGCCGGCGCGCTGGCGCGGGCTGTACACGACCTTGTACAGGTGGCTGGGCACAAGCACGCGTCCCACCTTGCGCAAGTTACCGCCAATAAAGGCTGGCCCCGTGATCACGTACAGGTCGCCCTCTTTCTTGGCCATCTTGCGCACGGCGCCTTCGATGCCAGCCCAGACATAGCGGTTGTTGCGCGCGTCTTGCGGCACCATATTGGCCAGGGTAAAGCTGTCGCGCTGGCTCTGGCGGTCCGGCATGTCGCCGTTCGGCGCCATGTGGCCGCGGTCGAAGCCGCTGCGCGCATAATCGGCCAATTCTGCGCGCTGGGCGGCGGGCAGCTTGGGTTCGGCATGGAAGGAATTCTCGCGCGACAGATCATGCGCCGCTTCCAGCTTGTTCGCCGTCAAGTGCTCGGCCGACCACAAGGGCGTGCGCGTCAGCCCCGAATGCATCACGCCAAACACCTTGTAGCACAGTTCTTGCGTCGCCACGTCCAGCTTCGGGTTGGTGATTTCCGGCTTGCGGCCATCGACATAATGGGCCGGACAGGCATCGGCATGCGCCAGGTTGGCGGCAAAAGCGCAGGCTAGCAAGCCGCACGCCAGGGTCAGCCTGGCGATCGATCGTTGAATCATATTTCCCTAAATGAAATCTTTGCAGGCCAGCATTCTAGCGGACGCCGGCCTTCACCACCAATGCGCACAAAGCTGGCGTGCGCGCCTGTGTGCGAGAGGCAACGGGCGTGCATGCGGCGCTGCGCGCAGCTGGCGCAAATATAGGTCAAGCGGCTGCGCACTACTATTCATATCTGCTAAGATTGTCTTGATTTATTCGCATCGACCATTCAACACTTGGAGAGCATATGATCAAAAAAACCCTGCTGCTGATCGTTGTCGTCGTCGCCGCCATCCTCGGCTATGCCACCACCAAGCCCGACACCTTCAGTGTCGAGCGCGAAATTGTCATCAAGGCCCCGCCCGATAAAATCGCCGCCCTGATCACGGACTTTCATTACTGGGCCGCCTGGTCGCCATGGGAAAAGCTCGATCCAGCCATGCGCCGCACCTTTACGGGCACGGCCAGTGGCCTGGGCGCGCAATATGCATGGCAAGGCAATGACAAGGTGGGTGCCGGCCGCATGGAAATCACGGAAGCGGCCCAGCCCACGCGCACTGTGATCAAGCTCGACTTCCAGAAACCATTCGAAAGCCACAACACCACTACCTTCAGCATGGCAGCCGAGGGTGACGGCACCAGGGTGAACTGGACCATGACTGGCCCCAGCCCTTACGTCAGCAAGGTCATGATGGTTTTCGTCAGCATGGACACGATGATCGGCAAGGATTTTGAAAAGGGCTTGAATAATCTGAAGGCGGCGGCGGAGCGCTGAGGCGCCCGCTAGCGGCAGAAACAGGAGTCACGCGGCCCTAATGCCGTTCAGTTAGTGTGTTAGTGATGCTATTTTTAGCCCAAGAACTAGGACAGGGGTCGGACCCTGAGGGTCCGACCCCAGCTCTTTGCCTCTGGGGTTAGCGAATTTACTGGCGCTCATAAATCACGCCAAAACCCTTAACTGAACGGCATTAGTCACGCGGCCCTGTTTGTTAGGCCGCCCCCTTGTGCTCAGGTCCGCTCAGAACTGCTCTATCCAGGCGGCCAGATGATCGGGCGTAAGCGCCGGTTCAGCCTGCACCACCTTGCCTTGCAGGCCGAGTTCCGTCTTGCTCAGCTGCAGGGACCAGCCGCGTCGCGCCAGCCACAGCAAGCTGGCCAGCCAGAATGCGTGGATGGATGAGACGGGCATGGTGGTGGGCGACTCCAGGAATTGCGTCAGCAGGCGTGCATCGAGGAACAGCGCCGTGCCGCCCTGTTGTTGCAGAGCAGCACCAAACACGGGCAACAGCATGTCGATGGTTTGCTCCACGCCGCGCCCCGGATGCTCGCGCTCAAGCGTGTCGAGCTGCAGGCGCACGGTGGCGGCAAAGGCGGTACTGCGGAAGGCTTCCGAACTGACCAGGTCGGCATAATCCATCAATAGCCAGTCCGGCTCGGGCGGCGTGACGCCGGCCGTTAAGGCCGCCGACAGATACGCCTCCACGGGCAGCTGCTGCTCCGCACCAGCCAGGCTGGCGCACAGCGCATACAGATTGCCGATGCGGTTGGCGACGACTTGCCGCTGGCGCACCATCAGTTTTTCGCGCAGTAATTGGGCATGTTCATTGCGCAGCCGCGCCAGTTCCAGCGTTTGTTTCAACTCCATGCGCAGGGCCGCGATATCCCATGGTTTCTGGATGTAGCGGTGGATCTGCCCCTGGTTGACGGCTTCCACAGTGTGCTCCAGTTCAGAATATGCAGTGGTCAAAATGCGCACGATATGCGGATGACGGTCCCAGGCATATGACAGCAACTCATTGCCGTAGGCGCCAGGCATGCGCTGGTCCGACACCAGCACGGCGATGCGCTCGGCGTGCTCGTCGAGGATGCGTTTGCCCTCCTCGACCGAACTCGCTGTCAGCACGTTGGCCAGCGGCGCAATGGCACGCTGGAAGTATTTGAGGGCGTTCGCTTCGTCATCGACATAGAGTATCGTCGGCAAGCCTTGCACCGGCTCACGCTGAGCCGGTAAACGCAGATGGGCCTCAGTCATGCTCGCTCCTTATGTGTACGGGGAAATTCAGGGTCACCGTGGTGGCACTGCCAGACTCGGTGGCGATATCGAGGTTGCCGCCGAACGATTGCATCATGCGCTGACAAAACACCATGCCCCAGCCCTTGCTTTCGTCGCCGCTGGCACCGATAGGGTCGTTCAAGAGCTGCGCCACAATTTTCGGGGCGATGCCGGCGCCATTGTCGCGCACCGTGATGCGCCCCGCGTCGATGCCGATGCTGATCGCAGGATGCGCTTTCTCTGCAACCGAGCGCAAGGCGTTCGCCAGCACGGACGAGACGATGAGCGCGACGCAATTGGGCGACTCGGCAATGGCGAAATCCTCGCCTTGTTCGAGCGTAATGGCGGCGCGCTGGGTCGTGTTCAAAGGATAGCTGTCAAGCAAGGTGGCCAGCAGTTGACGCGCGCTGCCCGCGCTGCGCCCGCCTTGCATGCCGGGCCCGGCGCTGGCCAGGCGCAGCGTGTCGACAAAGCTGGCCAGCACGGACAGGCAATAACGCGCATTGTCGTGCATCAAGATGGCCGCTTCGCCGATTTCCGCTTGCATTGCGGCGTGCGCCTGCGTACGCCGGGCGATGCCGCGCGCAAAATTGGCGACGGCTGCCAGCGGCGTGTTCAATTCATGCGCCAGGAAGGCCAGCGACTCCTCCATCGCCACCAGCGCCTGGCGGCGCGCGACGCGCTCGCGTCCCGTCTGCACGGCCAGCTGCAGCGCCGTTTGCATGGCGGACAAGTCGAGCGGCTTTTCCAGCAGGCGAAATAGCGTGCCGCCGTTGATCAATTCGAGCAGCACGTCCTTGTCCGCGTACGCCGTCACCAGCATGCACACGATGTGCGGATAACGCTGCGCCACTTCCTGCAGCAACTCGCTGCCAAGGCGTCCCGGCATGCGGTAATCGGTGACGAGTACGTCGATGTGGATACCCTTGTCTGCCAGCACAAACAGTGCCGCATTGACGCTCTGCGCCGTCAGCACGCGATAGCGGGGACCGAGGCTGCGCTCGAAGTATTTGCAAGCGAGCGCTTCGTCATCCACATACAGCACGCTGGCGCGGCTATCGTTGTGCATGCTGACAGCCCTCCCAGTCAGAGCGCTGCAAGTCGAAATTCATGCTGGCCCATTGGCCCAGCTCGCTTTCGGCGCTGAGGGTGCCGCCGTGGCGCTCGATCACGCCATAGCTGATGCTCAGGCCCAAGCCCAAGCCCTGCCCAACTTCGCGCGTCGTGAAGAAGGGTTCGAACACGCGCGCCAGGTCTTGCGCAGCAATGCCGGGACCGTTGTCGCGCACACTGATGCGCAGGCGCTTGTCATCCCAACGGGCCGTGATGCGGATCTCGAACGGCGGCACATTGCCCTTGCGCATGGACAGCACGGCATTGCCCAGCAAATTGATCAGCACGCCGACGATGGCCGCCTCGTCGCCGCGCACCAAGGTGTCGGCAGGCAAGTCGTGGCTGATGCTGACATTCTTCGTTTCATGCCCCACCAGGCGGATGGCCGCATCGAGCGCGCTGCGAAACTGGAAGTGGCCCGTTTCGAGCTGGTCGCCACTCTTGCGGTAAGCGAAGGTCTTCAAGTCGGAAACGATGTGCTGCACGCGCAGCATGCCCTGCTTGGCGTCGGCCAGGCATTCACTCACCAACGCACTTTGCCGGGCAGCCGGGTCTTCGATGGCTATTTCGATGGCCATCATGCAGAAATTGACGGGATTGTTCACTTCATGCAGCATGCCGGCGGCCAGGGTGCCGATGGCGGCCATTTTCTCCTGCTGCAGCATCTGCCCCTTGATATCGGCTAAGCTTTTATTGGTTTCTTCCAGTTGCGTGTTCTTTTGCGCCACTTCCGCCTTCAGCTGGAACAGCATGAAGCGAGCGCGCTCGTTGAAATGGGTAAACACGGCGCTGACGCTGGCCGACATGATGAGAAATAAACAGTTGACGACAAACGACCCCGGCAAGTCGAAGCCGCCTGCATGCCAGGCGCAGGCGGCCACGTACAACAGGCAGGAAATGACGCCGAAAACCATGTTTTGCCACAAGCCAAACGCCAGCACGATGCCGGACGAATAGATCGCCAGGGTCATGCCCACATAGTAGATGGAAGTGGCGCCTTCGGTGACCGCGATCATCGAGGCGATCATGATTTGCGGCAGGATCAGCCACACAAAAGTCAGTCCCTCGATGCGCTCTTGCCCCCAGCGCGTGCGCATGGCCAGCACGACGCAAAAGATCAGCGCCGACACGACGATGCGCGCACCGGTGAAGACCGACTGCTGGTCCGGATACAGGGCCGAATCGAGACCCATGCCGAGCAGGATCAGCATGATGCCCGTGTAAGCCCCGCCGCGGCTAAATTCGAGGCGGAATTCGCGCAAAACAGCGGCGTAGCCGGCGTGCAGGGCTGGCGTATCCATCAAGGAATGCTCACTTCCGCAAAGACATTGACACCGGTGGCGTCGACATAAATTTTCGGCTGCGTCGCATGTTCGGGCAACAAGGCCGACAAGCCCGCTTCATCGCGATAGATCAAATGCCACTCCAGCAAATGCTCCATGCCAAACTTGCCCGGATTGTCAGCGTGCACATTCGTCACCAGCAAGCGCCCGCCCGGTCGCAGGCGCGAAGCGAAGTGCAGCATCAGGCGCGCACAGACCTTGTCGGACAGGTAATCGAACAGGCCGGCGCAATACACCGCATCGTAACTGCCGGGCGAGCCCGTGCCGCCCGAGCCATGGCGGCGCTTGAGCAGCTTGTGCACGGAATCGTGCACATAATCGATAGCCACCACGCGTCCCGTGCGCTGCATGATGCTGCTCAGGCGCGCGCGCGTCCAGTCCAGCGTCTCGCTGCTGAAGTCGACCAGCTCGAAGGCCAACCACTGCGCATCGGGGCAGGCTTCGATAAAACGCTGCACCTCAATGGCCGGGCCGCAGCCCACGTTGAGCACCCTGTAGACGCGCCCGGCGGCACGCGCCGCGCGCGCCTTTTGCTCCAGGAATTGCGTCAGGATATCGATGCGGTTGCGGTGCGCCGTGGCCACGGCCGCCTGCAAAAATGCCGCATTGACGATCTGGAAGTAGGTGCTCGGCCCCTGGCGCGGATCGTCCAACAACTGGTTGACCATCTGATAGTCACCTGCATAGCCTAGCGGTTTTGTGTACGTGCGAAAGACGAACGGTGCGCGCAGGATCAACGGGTGCAACGCCGCCTGGGCGAACGCGCGGTGGGCCGGCGCCCGCTCTTCCTCGACGAGCGAGGCTTCCACCTCGAGCTGGCGCAAGTACAGCTGGGTTTGCTCCATCAGCGGCAAGGCCAGTTCATCGAAGATATCGGCGCGCAGGCGGCCGTTTTCCTTCGGCAGCGAGTCGGACAAATCGACCTGCTCGACCCAGCGCGCCACTTCCGTCAAAAAGGCGCGCATTTCGTTGACGACGATCTGATAATCGCGGCGGATGCGGAAGCGCTCGCCCCAGCCGGCGACAAAGGCGCTCGATTCTTTCGCTACGGCGCCCTTGACCACCACTACGTCGCTCAACTCGCGCCACTCATCGATCAGGGTTACCGAAACGATGGCGGTCAGGCCAGTATTGACACTGCTGATGACGACGGCCTTGCCCACGTAGGCGTTCTTCGCCCCCATGCGTACCGTCACGTCATTGAGCATCTCGCTGACCTGCACAATCGAGTAGGGATTGTAGATTTCCATGACCAGAGAATTGCGCTGCAAGTTAACCATAGTGCCGCGCACGGCCTCACCCTGGGTGTTACGGAAACTGACGACTGGATCGATCTGCGATTGTGAATACACGATTGAGCATTATCAAGTTGCCCGGTTCACGGCGCACCACGCTGGTCGCGCCAATTTCCAGGCTGGGTTAAGGCACGGCACACCGATCGTCTGCCGCTGTGCCTGAGCGCCTCAAAGCGCGTCTGTTCGCTCTCTGATCGAGTGTACTATGGATGTGGTAGAACGGGCAATTGTTCCCTCTACAACAACTGTCTGCGGCTTAGGCACGCGACGCGCCCGCTTCAGCTTAACCGGCTACGAACAGCGCCAGCGCATGACGCAACAGTTGCGGCGTTTGCCCGGTCAAGCGCTTGAACGAGCGGCGAAAGTTGGTCGCATCATGAAAGCCAAGGTAAGCGGCCACGCCATCGTTGTCGTAGCCATGCACATGGAACAGATAGATGGCCTTGTGCGCGCGCACCTGGTCCAGTTCGGCCTGGAAATGCGTGCCGTGGCGCGCCAGGTGGCGCTTGAAGGTGGCTGGACTGACGCCAAACTGCTGCGCCGTGCGCTCCAGCGTGGGGGCGCAGCGGATATTGGCCAGCAGATAGTCGTACAACGCGCCTGGCAGGCTGGCGGCGGGCACGGGCGCCATTGCCGCCGAGCGCAGGGCCAGCGCGGCCGCCGTGGCATTGCCGCGCGGCCAGGGCTTGTCGAGCCAGCCCGAATCGATGAGCATGGCATCGACCTGGCAATCGAAACGCAGCGCCTGGCCCAGGTGCACTTCATGCTGTTCCACGTGACGCGGCCGCGCACGGTTGAAGCAAAAGCGCCAAGGCAGCGCCTCGCCGGCCAGCCAGCGGCACATGGCGGCCAGCGCCGTCATGTGCATTTCCACCAAAAAAGGCAGCTGGCTTGGTGCGCCGAACGCATCGGTCCAGTACAGCACCTGCAACTCGCCCGCCGCACGCAAGCGGGGCTGCAGCAACGGACACAGCAAGGTATGAAAGGCGCACAGGATGCCCAAGGCCTGGCGCAGACTCTGCGCCTGCAACAAGGCATGGCTGGCGGCGCCGTAATGACCGGGCAGCATTTGCTGGCCCAGCATGAAGCTGGTGTCGGCACTGTCGAGGCCGCGCGCCACGTTGGCCAGCAATTGCAGGTATTGGACGGCGCTGACCTGGCTTTCCGCCGATGGCAGCGCAGCACCATCGAGGCCCGTGCCCTTGAGCAACGGTGCCGTGGCCAGCTCGCGGCTGCGTGCGTAATCGAGTACCAGCGCAGGCTGATGATGGGGGGGGGACAGTTACAATGTCTAGAGTCGTGTGATTATGTACCCCGTCGTAGCTGGCCGCTATTTAAAGCCAGACACGTTTTGCGTACACTGTTGGACAACCTCAATCTGCGTCACGTCGGCAACATTGCCGGCCGTGCCGATGACGGTATGCACCAGGCCAGACGCGGCGTCCACGCCGACGTGGGCCTTCATGCCAAAGTGCCAGTCATTGCCCTTTTTCGACTGGTGCATCTCCGGATCACGCTTGCCGTCCTTGTTTTTGGTGGACGGCGGCGCGGCGATCAGCGTGGCGTCGACGATGGTGCCTTCGCGCATCATCAGACCCTTCTCGGCCAAGTGCCCGTTGATCGTGTCGAAAATCTGGCGCGTCAGCGCGTTGGCTTCCAGAAGGTGGCGGAACTTCAGCAAGGTCGTCGCGTCTGGCGCCGACTCGCGGCCCAGATCAATGCCGACAAAGGCGCGAATCGATTGGCTGTCGTAGATTGCGTCTTCGATGCCTTCGTCAGACAATCCAAAGCATTGCTGGGCCACATACATGCGCAGCATGCGCGCTAGTCCGGTCGGCGGGCGACCGGCGCCCTCGACCTTCGGATAGAACGGCTCGATCAGCTTGTGCAGCTTGCCCCACGGCGTCACGCTGTCGATTTCCGCCAGGAAGCGGTCGCGCCGCGTTAGTTTCTTCTTGGCGGCGTATTCGAGGTCAGAGAAGCTCTTTTGCATGATCGATGGCGGACGGTGGCGATACCGTTATTGTCTCAGGTCAAACCGCAGCAGGGAATGGTGCCAGATGAATAAATTAGTGCTTCCCTGGCCGCCATTTCTGCTCAATCGCTTGCGGATGCTTTTGCCCAGCAGCACCCCCGCCAAACCGATGAAGGTGTACAGAATTGTTATACCGACAAGATGAAGACTAAAAAACAGCATGCTTGTCGACGCAAAGCCTAAGCCTGCAAGGCTTAGTACAGAAGGCGCTATCGCTACAAGACAAAGCACAGGCCAGAGTCTTGTGTTGCGCAAACCTAGCAACACAGACAATGCGAATGCGCCCACAATGAAGAAGTAAGCTTTGTCCAATAGATAACTCCTGAGTTGGTAAAATAGGTCTTTGCGCCGACTACTCTTATCCACTAGGAAACATTTGTATAACTGTAGCGTATTTTGCTAGAAAATATCGAAAAGGAAGCCGCGATACGGCAATAAAGTCGGCAACTATTCAATCAAATATCGCCCCGCTTAGCAAGCTGCCAGCAATTGCCAGGCTTAGGCATATTAAAATAGCGCCCCATGACCTCATCCGCCTCGACCTCCCCCCTGCCCGACAGCATTTTGCTCTCTTCCCTCGCTGTACTGGGAGGGCAGATTTCCGTCAATCTGGGGGCGGCGATTGCGAAGAATCTGTTTCCTGTCATGGGCGTCGAAGGCATTACCGCATATCGCGTGGGGTTTTCGGCGCTGATCCTGCTGGCGATCTTCCGGCCGTGGCGTTTCCGGCTGACGCGCAAGGATGTGCTGAACTTGCTGGTCTACGGTGCCGTGCTGGGACTGATGAACTTGCTGATTTACCGCGCGTTTGCGCTGATACCGATCGGCATTGCCGTCGCCATCGAGGTGACGGGGCCGCTGGCGGTGGCCATGCTGGCGTCGCGCCGGCCGCGCGATTTGCTGGCCGTCGCGTGCGCCGTGTTCGGCCTGTATTTATTGCTGCCGCTGCAGGGTAGCCCAGGCAGCCTGGATCCGGTCGGCGTGGCGTACGCGCTGGGGGCGGCGGTATGCTGGGCGTTGTATATCATCTTCGGCAAACGCGCCTCGACCTTGCAAGGCGGGCAAGCTGTCGCCTGGGGCATGACGGTAGCGGCCATGGTGACTGTGCCCATCGGCATCACGTATTCGGGCACGGACCTGCTGGCACCGTCGATGGCGCTGATGGGCCTGGCCATTGCCATGCTATCGAGCGCCCTGCCGTATTCGCTGGAAATCTTTGCTCTGCGCCGTTTGCCGCAAGGGGTGTTCGGCATGTTCAGCAGCGCCGCACCCGCCGTCAGCGCGCTGGCGGCGATGGCGGTGTTGGGGGAACTGCTGAGCCTAACGCAATGGCTGGCCATCGCCTGCATCGTGTTCGCATCGGCCATGGCGGCGCTCGGCGCCCAAGGCGCCAAGCGCTGACGCTATTCAAACTATTTGCCTACCCATTGCTGCGGCGCTTCCTGTACCGGCACTGGCACAGGCACCGGATACTGACATCATTGCGCCACTGGCCGGCAGGTTTTGCTGCCCGCCTGTAGAATACCTCATCGCGTGCCATCTCGGACCTCTGGTCCTTACAGCCTATGCCAGCCTCACTGATGATCTCTGCCAGCTTTCTTTTGCGTCTGTTCTCACCGCTCGCCGCTACCGCCTTGCTGCTGGCCCCAGGCGCTACCGCGCAGGCCGCCGCCGCTCCCGCTGCTCTCACGGGCAATGCCGAAGCGGGCAAGGCCGCGTATCACAAATGCGCCTCCTGCCACCAGGTGGGGCCTTCGGCGCGCGCCGGCTTCGGCCCCAAGCTGACGGGCGTGATCGGCCGCAAAGCCGGTTCCACTACCGACTATAAATATTCGGCTGCCATGAAAAACGCGAACATCGTCTGGACCGAGCAAAACCTGGCCAGCTACCTCAAGGCACCGAGCGATTTCATTCCTGGAAACAAAATGCGCTTCTGGGGCATCGGCAATGCCCAGCAAGTAGCGGACCTGCTGGCCTACCTGCGCACGCAATAAACACCTCCGATTAGCGCCGGCAACAAGGCATGCTTCACATGCCTCCATAACGCAGCTGACAACGGCGGCACCGCCTGCACTTCACGCACTTGCGCTCTTTGTTGTTGACGATGCGCGCCGCGACTTCTTCCTTGCGGCCCGCATGCGCAGCGAGCGCAGCAAGCGCTACATGGCCAGACCATGCGCGGCGCAGGGTCTGAAACGGCAGTTTTGCTGACTAATCGCTGCACAGTGACTCAACGCACAGACCAGCGCCAACTCCTGCGACAAGATAGTGCCATCCTTAAGGAGAAGCCATGTCCGCCACTCCCACTATGCCAACCACTCCCCCCATCCCCCAGCCGCGCCAGGGCCAGGCGCCTGCGCCGCTGGACAGGGTTGAATTTCATCTGCAATTCATCCGCTCGTTTGCCGATCCCACGTTCGACGCCGTCAGCGGCGCCCTGGTGCAGGTGGAAGAAGTGGCCTGGAAGAATTACCAGGATGGCCGCAAGGCGCCCGTCACGCAGAAGGCGGGGCCCGGTTTTGCCGACCCAGACTACGAACTGTCGGTGGAATGGCTGGCCACGCGCGAGCGCCTGCTGGCCGCCGCAGCGCGCCAGAAAGAGCCAGCCACGCCATCGCGCGTGCTGCTGATCTGCGGCGCGGCGCGCAACGACGGTTCTTGCCCAGGAGAAATCTCAAAGACCTGGCGCATGACGCAGTGGGCCAAGGACGTGCTGCAGGCCGAGCACATCGAAGCGGACGTGCTGGACCTGAGCTTGCTGACATCGTCGTATGACTTGCACATCCATCCGTGCAAGGGCTGCGTCTCGACGGCCATGCCCCTGTGCCACTGGCCGTGCAGCTGCTATCCGAACCATGGCGAACGCCAGACGAATGACTGGATGGCCGACATTTACGAGCGCTGGACGGCCGCGCACGCCGTCATTATCCTCACGCCCGTGTACTGGTACCAGACGCCTGGCGTGCTGAAACTGATGATAGACCGGCTCGTCTGCGCCGATGGCGGCAACCCCGACCCCACGAGCACGCATGGCAAAAAAGCCGTGGAAGCGAAGGCTCTGGAATTACAAGGCTGGAATTATCCGAAACACCTGGCCGGACGCGCGTATGGCCTGGTCGTGCATGGCGACGTGGCCGGCATCGAAGGCGTGCGGCGGGGCCTGTCGGATTGGCTCGACTGGATGGGCCTCATCGATGCGGGCGCGAAATCGCGGCTGGACCGCTACATCGGTTATTACGACAGCTATGCGCAAAGCCATGAGACGCTGGACCGCGATACCCATGTGCAGGAAGAAGTGCGCAACGTGGCGCGCGCCGTGGCCGAAGCCGTCCAGCGACTGCGGGCGGGTGAGCTGGTACCGCCCGATGCGCCATTACAGGCTCCACGGCCAAAATGAGGCCGCGCCGGCCTACCCCGCCTTGCGTGTCGCGTGGCGACACAGTGCCAGGAACCGGTTCAAGCGCGGCGACAGAATCTTTTTGGACTGGCGCAGCAGGTAAAAGTTGCGCTCCAGCGGAGGCAGCATGGTTTCCAGTTCCACCAGTTGCCCACTGGCCAACAGATCGGCCACCACCACGCGCGACAGGCAGGCGATGCCCAGCCCGGCCGCCGCGCCATATTTGATCGCTTCCGAGTTGCTGAATTCACCTGCGGCGCGCAAATAGTGCAAATGTGGCAGCAGCGCTTGCTCCACCACCTCGCGCGTGCCCGAGCCCGCTTCGCGCAACAGCCAGCCCGCCTGCTGCAATTCCACAAAGCTGAGCAAACGGCGCCGTTGCGCCAGCGGGTGCGTGGGCGCGGCGACGATCAACATCTGGTCCGTCAGCCACGGTTCCACCAGCAAGCCCGCTGCGTGACACGGCCCTTCGATGAGGCCGATATCGACACGAAACTGCGCCACGGCGGCGGCGATGTCGGCCGTGTTGGCTATTGTCACCTGCGGAATGCTGGGCCCATGCTGCCGCGCCGCCTGCGCCAAAAGCTGCGGCAACAGATAGATGCCGATGGTGGTGCTGGCGCCGATTTGCAGGCTGACGGGCACGGACGGGTCGGCGCCCGCAAACTGGCGCTCGATGCTGTCAGCCGCGTCGCGCATCTGCCGCGCCTGCGGCAACAGCAGGCGGCCATTGTCGTTGAGCAATAATCGCTTGCCCACGCGGTCGAACAGTTTCGCCTCCAGCAAGGTTTCGAGTTCATTCAGCGCCGCGCTGGCGGCCGATTGCGACAGCGCAATGCGCTCGCCGGCCGCACTGGTGCTGCCCGTGTCCGCCACGGCCAGGAAAATTTGCAATTGCCGCAAGGTTAACGCCACGCTTTCTCTCCCCTATCTACCTATTTTTTAGGTTGAATATACAAAAACAATCCGTTTTACCATTTAATAGGCGCACTGTACAGTCATGCCAAACACACCAGTAACCATGGAGCACGGCATGTCATCGCTATCAACACGCAACACAACAAGTTTCTGCGACCGCTATGGCCGCCTTCTTCCAGGCCTGCTGCTGAGCGGCGTGATCGCCTATGGCGCCATCGTCCTGGGCAAGCTCGCATGGATGCAAAGCCACGGCATGAGCGCCCTGACACTGGCCATCATGCTGGGCATTGTGCTCGGCAACAGCGTGTATGGCCGCCTGGCGCCCACCTGCGGCGCGGGCGTGGCGCTCTCCAAGCAGACGTTCTTGCGTCTGGGCATCATCCTCTACGGTTTTCGTTTGACGTTCCACGATATCGGACAAGTGGGCATGGCCGGCATCGCCATCGACGCGCTGGTGCTGATGTCGACGTTTGGCCTGGCCATATTGCTCGGCACCGCAGTGTTCAAGCTGGAGCGCAACAGCGCCATATTGATCGGCGCCGGCAGTTCCATCTGCGGCGCGGCAGCCGTGATGGCCACGCAACCCGTGCTCAAGGCAAACAGCGAGGATGTCAGCGTAGCGGTCTCGACCGTCGTGCTCTTCGGCAGCATCGCGATTTTTGTCTATCCGCTGCTGTATCAATGGAATCAAGGCTGGCATGTGCTGGCGGCCACGCCTGCCGCCTTCGGCGTATATATTGGCTCGACCGTACATGAAGTGGCGCAAGTGGTGGCGGCCGGCAAGTCAATCGGCCAAGAAACGGCGAATGCGGCCGTGATCGCCAAGATGGTGCGCGTGATGATGCTTGCGCCCTTCCTCGTCATCCTGTCGGCAGTGCTGGCGCGTGGCAAGGGCCAGGCAGGCAACAGCGACCAGGACAAGGCGGCCGCGCTGGCAATTCCCTGGTTCGCCTTCATCTTTATTGCCGTGCTGGCCTTCAATTCGCTGGGCCTGTTGCCAGCAAGCACAGTGGCCAGCATCACCGAATTGGACACGGTCCTGCTGGCCATGGCCATGGCGGCTTTGGGCTTGACGACGCACATGTCGGCCATCGGCCGCGCCGGTGTCAAGCCCCTGCTGCTGGGCGGCCTGCTATTTTGCTGGCTGATCGCCGGTGGCGCCGCCATCAACCATGTCGTGGCCAGCTTGTTTGCCTGAAGCTGAAGCTGAAGATGAGCTTGAGCCTGATTCAAGCGGGTGCCACTGACGCAGGAGTCGAAAACTCCGGACAGTCAGTGCGTTTTGACTCCACACTCCCCTTTCGGACCTCCCCCAGGAACACCCATGCATCTGTCGAACTGGCTGGCGCACTGTACCTGGTGTACCTGGGCATCGCGCAATGGCGCAGCAAGACCAGCATCGTCGCCGATGCACGCGTGGCGCTCGGCACGGCCAATTCAAGGAAAGAAGAGGCAGGGCTGCGGCACTCCAAGGCGCGCAGCGGCACCTCGTCGGTGGCGTTCCAGTTGTTGCGATACGCCATGCCCGTCACGCTGTACCCATCGTCTGGCCTGCCCTGGCTATTGCGCAGCACGCCGCTATATTTACGCACGCTTTGCGGCACGTCCCACAGTCCATTGTTGCCGTTGACCTACAGGCCGGACAACAAGTGCCGTTCATCCTGAAAAGAACTGCTTGTGACTCGCTTCTGAAGAAAGGCAAAACACCGGCGTTAAGATTCAAACATTTGCGCAAAATCAAGCTGCAAAACATTTGTTTTAAAACAATGCAATAAATCGAGGCAAGGTTATCTTTAGAGAGAATGTTGCCATGTAAAAAGTGCATACTAGCTTCCAGAATCCGCGCACAAGACCGGCCCGCCAGCATCTCCCGCCACGCCTGCCGCTCTTTCGCCCGCGCCGCACCGCCGCGCGCATCAGGGCTGTCGCTGTGATTTCGCCGTCTAAGCGACGCCCTGCCATGTCGACCATGCAGGCTGGCGCAGCCGCGGCAAAATCTTTGGTTTTTTCCATATTGTCAGACACCGGCGCGCCTGCACGGCGCGGCCTGGCGACCACTTTGAACTGGAGAACTACATGACATTGTTCCTGCCCTCGTCCACTCTGCTGACACCGGGCGACAATCCCGATAGCCAGCGCTTCGTGCTGGCCTCGCAGCAATGGATAGACTTGCAGACGCGCATCCAGGCCGTGCTGGCCCTGCCGTCGGATATCGGCGAATACGAACAGCGCTACGGCGACGCCTCGTCCGGTTCGCAAATGAAGGAATGCTTCGACGCCATGCGCAAGCTGCGCCAGACGGCCGAGCGCTACGGCAGTCCCAGCAGCCTGCGGGCAAAGATCTTGCGCGACCCGAATTTCCTGGCCAGCGGCACGCGCCCGAAAAACGATGCCTTTTCCGCCACCGTCTGGACCGTGGAACGGGCGCACCGCGATGCCTTTACGCTGTCGTCGACCTTGCGCAGCATCCCGGAAATGGCGCGCCACGAATCGGCGGCCGACGTCACGGCCGGCATCAAGAGCCTGTTCCTCAACAATGGCCAGATACTCGACAATATGCAAAACACCATCGCGCAAATCGGCGAGTTGATTGCGGAATTCGAACAAATCGAAACAGCGCTGGACGAAGCCCAGTTGCTGATGCGCACCTTCACCGAACGCTCATCGAAGACACGCACTGAACTCGACAAGGAAATCGGCGCGCTGGGGCAGAAAATCGGGGAACTGGAGCGCGCGCGCGACGCCGCCTATTCGAAATGGCTGGCATTGACTATTTCCGCCTGCATCGTACCGGCCGTCATCGGCATCGTCGGCATTGCCATCATGGTGATCCTGGCCGTGCCCACGGGCGGCGGCAGCTTTGCCATCGGTTCGGCCGTCACCGGCGGCGGCGTGGCGCTGTCCGCAGCGGCGCTGGGCGCGGCGGCCGGCGTGGCGCGCGGCAAATACGATGGTCTGGTACAAGAAGTACACGATCAAAGCGCCTTCCTCGCCAAGCGCGTGTGCTACCGCAGCGACCTGGGCGCGCTCGATGAACTGATGAAATTCTCGCTGCCGGCATCGAACGGCATCCTGGGCCAGTTGCGCAGCGTGCAAGCGGCCTGGAGCGCATCGGCGCGGGAACTGGGCGCGCGCGCCAGCGATTTGAGCGTGGACAACCTGCATACCGGACCATGGCTGCGCGAAGCCGAGATGGTCAAGGCTGCCGATGGCTGGCGCACGCTCGACAACGCCTTGAAGGCGTTTATTACCGGGTCCTTTGTCGATGCCAATCTGATCGGCTTTGGCGCCAGCTTGCCGCCAGACCAGCCCGACTGGCAGCAGCAACTGGCGACCAGGCTCGCCGCCTGACGCCAGCGTTTTCAGTCGCTGTTTTCCGTACTTCCACGCAGTCTGACCTGATCACTGAAGGGAACTACCATGAGTGTTACCGCTATCAATACCGCCGCCACGCCATCGATCGAACCGCCGCCAGGCCTGACCACGCCGGCCAATCCCCAATCCGGACAAAAGAGCCAGTTTGCCCTGTTCAGCGATAGCTGGATCGAATTGCAAGCCTATGTGGGCTCGGCCAGCGAGTTGCCCATCACCAAGGGCGATTTCGAAAGCAAGTACGGTGCCGTCGATGGCTCGCAGACGGTACTCGATTGCATCGGCGCAATGAAAAGCGTGCAAAACGCCTCCACCGAATTCGGCAACCCGAAAAGCCTGCGCGCGGCCCTGATCAAGAATCCCGGCCTGCTGGCCACGCCGACGCCGCCGACAGAGATCTACACGCACACAGTATGGCTGGGCCAGCGCGTGCATGACACCTCGACCAAGCTGGTGAGCGGCTATCAAAGCGTGCTCGATGAACTGCCGGGCCTGCCGGCCAAGGAACAGGTGGAGAACTTGAAAGCCTATCTGTTCGACCAGACCATGGGTCCGATACCGCTGGCGCAAAAAATGTCGACCGAAGTGGCGGCACTGATCAGGAAGCTGGGTCTGTTCGAACAGAAAATGAATGAATACAACAGCAAGCTGCAGGCATTTACCAGCACTTCGTCGACGATGATCGCTGATGTAAACCGCACCATCGGCGGCCTGGAAACGAAGATCGTGGAGCTGGAGAAACTGCGCGATGCAGCCTACAAGGCCTGGCGCGACTTCACCATCGCCGCCGTCACGGCGTCCGTCGGCTGCGCGCTGATCGGCGGCCTGCTGGCGCCATTCACGGGCGGCGTCTCGCTGCTGGTGGGCGGCGCAGCGGCCATCGCCACCGGCGTCGGGCTGGGCGTCAAGGCGGCGCAGAATCGTGCCGCCTACAACGAATATTGCACACAGATCAGCAGCCAGACGCAGGAATTGCAAAAGAAACAGCGGCTGCGCAGCGACCTGGGCGACTTCAACACGCAGATGGCGCGCGTGGGGCCGGCCATGTCCAAATTCCTCAGCAGCCTGCAAACGGTGGAAGGCGTATGGGTGCAGATGAATACGGACATGATCACACTGGGCAACAGCATCACGGAATCGAACGTGGGCAGCATGCCTTTCCTCGTCAAGGCGAAAGCCAATCTGGCCATCGATTCCTGGCAAGCCATCGATGACAGCGCCAAGCAGTTTACCGTGCAGTCGCTGGTCGACTACGACAACCTCGCATTCGGCCAGCACTTGTCGGAAAACCAGCGCGCCGCTTGATGACTTTGCCCCCCGGTTCAGGCACCGGGGGGCAAACATACCGATCGTTGGCATACAGAAAGGCAAACACCATGTCGAGACAATTCGGATATCCGCTGGCAGTGCAACAGGCGGCACTGTGGCAACCGGTTGATGATGGCAATCCCCATCTGGCGTTTGAAGGCAGCAGCGCCTGGGATCACCTCACGTACTACATCGTTCAGGCGGACAAGCAGCAGCCCGGTCCGGACAAGCCGCTGGCAGCGGCGGCGCAAGCCGTAGCGGACGAGGCTGCCCGCTTTGGCACGCCGAAAAGCTTGCGTGCCCTGCTGTCCACATCGCCTGACGCCCTGGCGCAGGACACGCGGCCGGCCATGCTGTACGCGGGCCTGGTGTGGTTTGTCTTGCACCTGAAAAGTTCGGCTGCCAGCATGCTGTCGTATCAACAATCACTGCTCGAGGCCGGTGTTGTCGCCAGCGACAGGCGCGAAGTACTGCATGCGCTGGGACCGATGGTGGAAGAAGCGCGCGCGTCCATTGCCCCCCTGCGGCAAGGCTTGAACAGCTGGAAGGATGGCGTCTTGCCGGCGAATGCGGCGCTGGCCATGCTGGCAACACAGACGGGCACCGATCTGCAGGCGCAGCAAGAGGCGCTGGGGGGCTTGCTGGCAGCCATCGCATCGATAGAGGAACAATTGGCGCACCTGGGACTGTTCAGCGGGCACAAGAAAAAGGAACTGGAGGCGCAGTTGCACGCCTTGCGCGAGCAGCTGGCGCGCGACACGGCGCTGTCCGAACAGCTGCGACTACAACTGGAAGGCGTCAACCTGCTGCTGGCCAATAGCGGCTGGCTGGAAGCGGCTATCGATGAGCTAATCCATTGGCTGGACGGCTTGCGCACCGCGTGGAGTGCTCTCGGTTCCGGTACGACCCAGCTGGCGGCTGACGCCAGCGACGCGGAACTGGGCAACGACAGCTGGCTGGCGCAAACACTGGCCAGCGCCAGCGCCTTTCCCCTGTGGCAGGCGCTCATCGTCGCCGCGCAACGCTACGCCAGCAACGCGCTGCTCGACTTCCCCGCGCCGCCCAACGCGACGGGATGGCAGCCATGATGCGCGCCGTCGCACGCCTGCTGCATCTGCTGGCCATGGCCACTCTGGCGCTGGGACTGCTGCATGTGCCCGCCATGGCGCAAAACAGCAATACCGCCGCGCTGGAAAACGCGCTGCGCCAACTGGCGCAATTCCAGCGCGAAGTGGCCAATATGCGCAATGCCGTACGCCAGCCTCTGGGACCGTACCCGCTGTCGACGCAGTGCAGCTGGTGCAGTGAGCACGCGTGGTGGGGCCTTGGCATGTGCACCAAGACGACCACGGAAACATGGTCGCAAAATGTCGATTTCACATGGACGCGCAACGAGCTCGATCAAGTGCTGGCCCGCGCCGAACGCGATGCGGGCAACTTGGGCGCGACCTATGCTCCCACCCAGGCGTGGATAGACAGCTTGCCAGCCTTTAGCCGCGCCTTTGACGCGAACGCCGACCGCGTGCTGGCGGTGCAGGAGCAGATTCGCCAGGGAATCGGGCCCAACGACGAGCAGCGGCAAACGGCGACGCAGGCGCTGCAACAGCTGAGCAGCGACATGGAGCGCAGTTCGGCCCAGCTGAAGGCGGGCACGCAGGCGCTGGCGGTGTCGCTGCAGCAGCAAAGCGCCTATCACGAACAGATCCGCCTGGCCATCGAGGGTGCCGACCGCTCGGCCCAGGAAGCGCTGCGGCAGATTGAACAGGCGGCCCAGTCGCATCACTGCCAGGATGGCTTGCCGCAAAAGTTCAACGCCATCCGCGACGACTTCAAGCGTTCGATCCTAAGCATCTCGGCAGCGTTCCAGCAGCTCGATAGCAGCAGCCGCGGCGCCGAGACCGGCCTGGCAGCACTGCTGGGCGCTGTCGTCACCTCGCAGACCGACATGCAATCCATCCTCGACCTGCTCAAGGCGGAGCAGAACGACAAGCTGGGCAGTTTCCTCGAGCGGCTGCACCTGAATGCGGCGAAACAGCAATGGCACGACCTGGCCAATGCCTATACGCGGGTGGCGCGCGAATCGGCGCTGGCGCAAGGAGGCGGCTGACAAAGACTGACACTGGCGCGATGTCGCCGCTTTGCGCCGTCTCAATGCCACGGCCGCCCTACTGCCTATGATGCGCATATGCAGCTTGTGCAATGCCGCATCTATTGGGGGGGGGGCCGTGGGCAAATCGGATACCAGCAGCGTCGGCGCCAGTGCGCCGGCAGCGGTGCGCAAGAAAGATGCGCTGCCATTCATCCTGCTATACATCCTGCTGGCGGGCTTGCTGGCCGTCATGGCGGGCGCCCTGCTGCCGCCGTACTACCACGCTGTACCGGCGCTGCTGTGGAGCATGGGCCTTTGCGTCAGCGGCATGCTGCTGGGATTTCTGTTCGGCATACCGCGCAGCCTGCCACTGGGCACCGTCAACGCCGCGCCGTCCGACGAGCGGGCCAATGGCAAGGCTAGGCCCACGGACGAGCCACCTGCGCCTAACGCCGATGCGGCGGCCGACAACGCCAGCAATACCCTGTTTTTGGGCACGCCCACACCCATGGAAATCAATTCGAACCTGGTGGAGGTGTCGGACTGGTTGACGAAGATCATCGTCGGCGTAGGCTTGATCGAGCTCAAAAGCTTGCCCGGCAGCGCGCACAGCATGGCCGCCTTCATCGCGCCCAGCCTGGCCACGGACATGCCCACGGCCATGGCGCTGGTGGGCGGCATCATGCTGTTTTTTTCCGTGCACGGTTTCCTGATCGGCTACCTGCTCACGCGCATTTACCTGTCCATCATGATCAAGCGCGCCGACAGCCTTGTCAAAAATGAGTCCGTGCGCCTGGAAAGCGGCAAGGAAATCGAAGTGACGGAACTGAGCCGATTACAGCAAAAGTCACTCGACGACATGCAGCAAGCCGTCACGCAGCTGCTGCTGGCCCATCCGCCCGATGGCGGCGCGGCCGTGACGGCCATGGCCGGCGTGCCGACGGCGCAAAAACCATCGAGCCTGGTGCTGTGGCTGGACGACCATCCGCGCAACAATACCTTGCTGGTGGAACAACTGGAACGGGAAAACATCAAGGTGGACCAGGCCGTGTCGACCCGCCAGGCACTGGCCATGCTGCAACAGAAACGCTACGCCCTGTTCATCACGGACATGGGGCGGGTGGAAAACGGCCGCAGGCTCAAGGATGCGGGCGTGCGCACAGTGCGCGAGGTACGGCAAGTGCAGCCGGAGCTGCCCATCATCGTATATTGCAGCAAGGATACGCTCGCCAACTACGGCACGCAAGCGGAAATGGCCGGCGCCCGCTTCATCACCACCTCGGGCACCAGCCTGCTGGCCAGCGTCAACCAGCTACTGCATCAAGGACGCGCAGATGGCGCTCCTTCGTTTATCTCATGACAGATGCATGGCAGACATGGCTTACAGTTTTTCCATCTTTTGCCGCACGGCTGGCGCCGTCGAAGACATCGGCGCCAGCTCAAGATAGGTTTTGTACGCAGCCTTGGCCTTGGCGACATCGGCAGCCTTGGCATGGGCGTCACCCAGGTTCAGGTAGGCGACGGCGCGCGACGGGTCCATTTTGAGCGTATGTTCAAACCAGCGCGCCGCTTCGCGGTATTTTTCCTGCTTGTAAAAGACAAAGCCCAGATTATTGGCCGCCAGCGCGAAATCGGGACGCAATTTCAGCGCTTGCGTAAATTGCGCTTCCGCCGCCACATATTGTTTCTCCTTATACAACTGCAAACCACGGTCATTGGCCCGCTGCGCCAACTGGCGCGTGGACGTCGGCACGGCGCCCGGCGTGACGATCGTCTGTTCGCCGCCCTGCAAATCCTTCACCGTCACGCTGGCCGCTGGCGGCTTGGCATCGAGCTTGCTGTTCAGGGCGATGGCTTGCGTCGATAACTGCGTCGTGTTCGGGCTGAGAAATTCCGTCTCGCTCTGCAATTCGAAGACGAAATCTCCCCCTTCCGAACCAGGCAAGCTGCCAAACGCAGGGGTTTGGTTCGATACGCTGGACACGGCCGGCGCCACGTAGGCCGCCAGTTCCGTGGCCGTGATGAGACCATCGCCGTTCAGGTCACCCTTGCCCGCCAGGCCCTGCAGCAAAGTCCAGGTGAACACGGAATGACCATTGGGCCCACCATCGGCAACTAACTGGTCGCCGCCGCCGGCCGTCAGCATTTGCCGGCCTATGCGCTTGGCGTTGTCGCGCAAGAACGTGCTGGAACCGGCGCCACGCGTCAGGCCCAGGCCGCTGTAACAGGCATCCATGACGAAGAACGCATGCTTGGCGGTCAGCGATTCGGCGATATTCTGGATTTCCGTCATGGCAATCGCATCCGTGGCGAACTGCGCCGGGTCGGAATCGACGGGCACGATGTAGCCGAGGTCGCGCCCGGAGCTGAGCTTGCGCGTGGCGCCGTGGCCGGCAAAGAAGACGAAAATACGGTCATTCTTTTGCACGCCGCCGTGGGCCAGCTTGTCATGGAAGGCAGCCAGGATGTTGTTGCGCGTCGCTTCGCCATTCTTTAAGGTCACGACGCGCTCGGGCGCGAACGCGAATTTGTCGATCAAGGTTTCGCGCATGCCCTGCGCATCGCGCGCCGCATAGTGTAGTTTCGGCCACTTCGCATAATCGTCGATGCCGATCACCACGGCCCAGGAATTGGCATAGCCAGTCGTCACGGCAACTTTTTCGGGCGCGGGCGCCGTGCTGTTGGCGACCTGGAAACTACTGCCATCCCAGCCCGCAAATTGATAGCCTTCGGCAATCAGCTTGTCGAGCACGGCCGGCAAGGCTTTCACCGTGCGTTCGTGGATGTCGTGGAATAGGACGATGCCGCGTCCCGCCTTGTCGACCGAGGCCAGCACGCGATTCGTGATCGAGCTCGGCACGGGGTCGGCCCAGTCCAGTGAATCGATATTCCACATCACGGATTTCAACTGGGCGTCGGCCAGCGCGGCCATGCCTTCACTATTGCGCGCGCCATACGGAAAACGGAACAGCGCGGCCCGCTCGGGGCTGATAGCTTTCAACAGGGTATCGGTGCCGAGGATTTCGCCTTTCAGCTTGTCGCCCGTCTGTTTTGACAATTGTGCATGGCTAAAACTATGGTTGCCCACTGCATAGCCCTCTTGCATCAGCTTGCGGCTCACTTGCGCGCCTGCATTGAGCTTGGCGCGCCCTTGCGCGTCCAGGCTACCGAGGTTGCGCCCCACGCTGAAGAAGACGGCCGGCACGCCATATTGTTTCAAGATGGCGCTGATTTCTTCCGTGTAACGACGGTGCGGGCCGTCGTCAAAGGTCAGCACGATGGTTTTCTTCGGCAAACCCAGGCCAAAGATTTCCGCCTCATCTTTTTTTGGCGCCGGCTTCACTTCAGGCACCGTGCCGGCTGACGGCGCGGCCGGCGGCACCGTGTAGGGTACGATGATGCCATTTTCCTTGAGGATCTGCTCGCGGCTGTACAGCTTTTTCAGTTGCGCCACGTAATCGTCCCAGCGCTCGCGCTTGAGTTCGATGGCGCGCTGGCCCAGGTTGCCGAAGATTTGCCGGATTTCCTTCTCGTAATGACGCTCGATCTCGCCCAGCGCGTCGAGATCCTCGGAAATGCGCTTGTGCAGCTTGATTGCTGGCAAGGAGCTATCCTTGGCTACGTGGGCCAGCATGCTTTGTAGCAGTTCGCGAAAAGCCAGGCGGTCCGCGTCAAACAGGCCGGGGGCCGATTCGATATACGTCAACAGACCATCAAGCGCCTCGAAGCGGCCGGGATTGGTGGGCGCCGTCAGTTGGTCCAGCGCGGCGTCGAGCTTGGCGATGCGTTCCTGGTTTTCATGGAACAGCGCCTGCCCCACTTTTCTCGCCTCGTCGCGCGCGCCTTCCGCCAAGCTTTGCTCATCGGCCAGCAACACGATGATCTTGCGGAAATTGCCCAGCAAGTCGCGCAGATCGCTGGCCACGGCGGCCGCATCAACGCCGGATTGCGGCGCGGCGGCCGGGTTGCCCGAGACGGGCGCCTGCGCCGTGGCGGTGGCGGCAGGACGGGTGTAGCGATACATGCCGGCCCCGGCGGCGAGTGCCACGACGACGGTGGCGGCGATCTTGATCTGCTTGGAAGTCACAGGCTTATCATTCCCTTCACATACTATGCATACAATTGAAATGGCGCAGATGCGCACGATGCATAATTGTAGAGCACGCTTGGCACTTGCTCAGGGCGCACCTATGAATTTCGGCAATAATTTCCGGCAACCCACGATTGCTCGTAAAAACGGCAAAGACCCTGCACAAGAAACTCTGCGTCGGGGCGCTCTGGGTGACGACGGTTGGACTTAAGGCTGATGCGCAGCAAAGTGCTTGCGCAAGCCTTGCCAGCACGCATAATAGTCGTTTTGCAGCAGTTCGCTGGCCAGGGCGAAGGGCGTGGGCTTGAGGATGGTGCGCGTCTCGAACATGAAGGCCATGGTGTCGGCCACCTTTGCCGGCGCCGAGATGTCACTGTGGGAGGCGCGTTCGAACGTTTGCGCATCGGGACCGTGGCCGGACATGCAGTTGTGCAAGCTGGCCCCACCGGGCACGAAGCCAGCCGCCTTGGCGTCGTACACGCCGTGGATCAGTCCCATGAACTCGCTGGCCACATTGCGGTGGAACCACGGCGGCCTGAACGTATGTTCGGCGGCCAGCCAGCGCGGCGGGAAGATGGCGAAGTCGATGGCGCCGAAGAGCGGATTTTCGCTCGGTGCTTGCAGCACGAGAAAGATCGACGGGTCCGGATGATCGTAGCTGATCGAGCCGATGGTGTTAAAACGGCGCAAATCGTATTTGTACGGCGCATAATTGCCGTGCCAGGCCACCACGTCCAGCGGCGAGTGGTCGAGCGTTGTCTGCCACAGATGACCGCAAAACTTGGCCACCAACATGCACTCGCCATCGATATCCTCGTAGGCCGCGTGCGGCGTAAGGAAATCGCGCGCGTTCGCCAAGCCATTCGAGCCGATGGGCCCCAAGTCGGGCAAACGAAACGCCGTGCCGAAGTTTTCGCACACATAGCCGCGCGCCTGGCCGTCGGGCAAGGTCACGCGAAAGCGCACGCCGCGCGGGATGACGGCGATTTCCTGCGGCTCCAGCTCGAGCAAGCCCAGTTCGGTGGCAATCGCCAGCCGCCCTTCCTGCGGCACGACCAGCAATTCACCATCAGCCGAATAAAAGAAACGCTGCATGGCGCTGTTAGCCGCATACACATGGATGGCACAGCCGCTCATCGCTTCGGCGCTGCCATTGCCGGCCATGGTTTGCCAGCCGTCGATAAAATCGACCGGCGTACTGCTGTCGGGCAGCGGCAGCGGGTCCCAGCGCAGCTGGTTCGGCGGCGTGGGCGGCATGGCATGGAAATCGCTGACGATACGGCTATTGTCGAGCAGGGTAAATGGGCGATGCTGGCACGCCGGGCGGATGCGATATAGCCACGAGCGCCGGTTCTGCGCGCGCGGCGCCGTGAACGCCGTGCCCGACAATTGTTCCGCATACAGGCCCAGGGGAGCCTGCTGCGGCGAGTTTTGTCCCTGCGGCAAGGCGCCGGGCGCCGCTTGCGTGGCAAATTCATTGCCAAAGCCGCTTTGGTAGCCGGCGCCTGTCATGCGCTCACCGCCAGGGCGCCGGCCAGGCCGAACTGGCACAGCAAGCGCTGCGCCACGTCACCCTGGCCGATGGCGCCCATGCCCCGCAAGGCCAAGCGTGCTCGCAACATTGTCCGTTGGCCAAAAACACTAGCCGCGTTTCGCGATGGGCACGTTGTCGATCTTCTGGTTGCCATAACTGAAGGAACCGTGGCCGCTCCAGTTGTTATCCGTCACAAATGTCGCTTCGAACTTGGCCAGGTAGCTGCCTATGGCCGGTGGCGGCACGGACACCACGTATTCGCCAGTCAGGCTGAACACGCGCGTGGCTTTACCCAGGCCCAGGCCATGCACGGGACCGCTAACGGGACGGATCACCACGCGGCCATGCGGCGGCGCGATCGACTGCGTAATCAGGGCTTCACCGCTGACACTGCCATCGTCGGGATGGTAAAACAGGGCCAGATTCAGGATAGGTGCACCGGGCAGTCCGAGATTGCCGGCGATCAGATAGACATGTTCTACCGCATTCAGTTCAGATGAAGACACAATGAACTCCTTTGGGGAAATGGTTACTGAGCCATGAAAAGAGAGATCGCGCGCGGCGACAGGCACTGGCTATCAGCCATGCTGATGGCGCTTGGGCGCATCAACACTCTAGCGACAGCATAGCCTGTGTTTTCGTATCAATATACTCACATTATTGCCTTGAATTCCAGGGTTTTTCTGCATTCCCCAATATGCGGGGCACCCTGCCATGAATGCGGCATGCGGCCTTAGATCTGGCGCAAACAATGGTGCTGGCTGGAGTGCCGCGATGCTGCTGCGCGCAAGCGCCTTTTGAACAGCCGGCGGGCGCGATGGCTGTGCATCGCCCACCTCGCAGCGCTGCGCATCTGCCCTGCCGAGCTAGCCTTTATTGCTGACGCTGCGGCAAGACCCAGTCCGGCCGGATGTAGTGGCAGGTGTAGCCGTGCGGCAAGCGCTGCAGATAATCCTGGTGTTCCGCTTCCGCTTCCCAGAACGGGCCGGCTGGCGCCACTTGCGTCACCACCTTGCCGGGCCAGAGGCCGGAAGCGTCGACATCGCGGATGGTCGCTTCGGCCACGCGCTTTTGCTCGTCGCTGGTGTAAAAGATGGCCGAGCGGTAGCTCGTGCCACGGTCATTGCCCTGGCGCTCTTCCGTGCTGGGGTCGTGGATCTGGAAGAAAAACTCCAGGATCTTGCGGTAGCTGATGGTGTGCGGATCGAAAATGATCTCGATGGCCTCCGCATGCGTGCCGTGGTTGCGGTAGGTGGCGTTGGCCACGTCGCCGCCGCTGTAGCCTACGCGCGTGGCGATCACGCCCGGATAGCGACGCAGCAAGTCCTGCACACCCCAGAAGCAGCCGCCGGCCAGGATCGCGGTTTCGTTATTTTGTGTCATGTTGTTCATTCCTTGATCTGAGGGCCTTATCTTACCCTGTCGCGGCATTTTCTTCAGCGGGCCAGCAAACGCTTGAGCTGCGCTGCCTGGTAAGCGCCGATGGCGTCGTTGAACAGGCAGCGGATCAAGGGGTCGTCGACGATGTCGGCGTCCATCAGTTCTGCCTGCGTCGCCGCGTCAAACGGGCCATCGTTGATGCGCATATACATTGATGTCAGCGATTCACCGAGCACCAGCGCCGCATGGCACTTCACCAAGGGCACTTCGGTGGTCCAGTCCGGCGCCTCGCCGGTGGCGGGCACACGGTCGATCACGTCGCCATGCGTGCGGTAATGCAGGACGGTGACGCCGCCGTCATGGCCATACAGCGACAAGCGCCACAGGCGTGGGGCCTGGAAATAGCTGTCTTCGGACAGTTCCATGTCGCGGTAGCGCTCGAGCAAGCCGGACTGGCAAAAATCGAGCACCAGCGCCGTCTCGGCGGCATTCAAGGGCGCAAAATGGCGGGCGATGTCGGCGGTAGCGGGCGGGCATAGCGCCGGACGATAGTCGAAGTCGACGTCCTGCGGTCCCACGGGGATGACCCAGGGCAGCGGCGCGGCGGGCGTCAAGCCCTGCGCATCGAGCAGCACGGACGTGGACGGATCGAGGCGAAAAATGTGCGCATCAGGCAGGGCGGCACCGATCTCCTGCGCAAACTGGCGGTACGTTATCGGGAACATCGCCTGGTTGTACCAGGACCAATCTTCCTGTACGAACTGGCAAGAGCTGGGCACCAGGTAACGCGGCGCCAGGGCGCGCAATTGCGGCACCCAGTCATCGGGCAGTGTCACCTGGTCGCGCGCTGCCAGCGAGGGCGCGATGACGGCAATCTCGCGCATGGTCTGGAAGGGCCACAAGACCATGTCCCAGGGAGCAAAGGCGGCCAGCTGCGCCAAGGTTGCCGGACCGATCCAGGAATCGACGACGTTGAGCACATTCAGGCCGGCGGCGCGCACCTGGAACAGCGAGTCGACATCATCGTCCAGCGCCCGGCGCGGGATCACCTCGATGGCACCGACCCGCACGGGCATATCGACATGCAAGCGCGCGACGGCGGTAAAACCGAGCGCACGCAGCATCGCGAATAGCTCGTCGAAGACGCAGTACAGGTAGATGGGCGTAGCGCGGTCGAGCACATCGAGGCTGTCCAGCGAGCAGTGGTCGTCGTGGAAGTGCGAGATGAAGACGGCATCCCAGCGCAGCCGGCGCACGGCATCGAGGTCGAAGCGCACCGAGGGAAATGCGTGGCAGTTGCGGCTGAACGGGTTTTCGACGATGGGGTCGAAGGCGATGGCCGTGCCTTCACATTCGAAGACATAGCCGGCGTGCAGGATGCGGGAGATTTTCAGGGGCATAGGAGGCTACACATCGTAGGACCAGGTTGGGCAGCGCGCATGATAGCTGAAAAGGCGGCTGCCCTGCCCCGTGTTGACTTAGTACGGATTATTCAGCACATCCATCGCGAAGTACGTAAAGATCATGTCCGCGCCCGCGCGCTTGATGGCACCGAGGGTTTCCTGCACCACGCGGCGCTCGTCGATGGCGCCCGCCTGCGCGGCGAACTTGATCATCGCGTATTCGCCGCTGACCTGGTAGGCGCCGATCGGCAGGCGCGTCACTTCGCGCAAGTCGCGGATGATGTCGAGGTAGGCGCCGGCCGGCTTCACCATCAGCGCATCGGCGCCTTCGGCTTCGTCGATCAAGGACTCGCGGATCGCTTCGCGGCGGTTCATCGGGTCCATCTGATACGTTTTACGGTCACCCTTGAGGGTGCTGCCGGCGGCGTCGCGGAACGGGCCGTACAGGCCGGAAGCGAACTTGGTCGAATACGCCATCACGGGCGTGTCGTGGAAGCCGGCCGCGTCGAGCGCGCTGCGGATCGCCGCTACCTGGCCATCCATGGCGGCCGATGGCGCGATGATGTCGGCGCCAGCCTGGGCGGCGATGACAGCCTGCTTGCCCAGGTTCAGCACCGTGCTGTCGTTGTCGACCGTGTCGCCATGCAAGATGCCGCAATGGCCGTGGTCCGTGTATTCGCAAAAGCAGGTATCGGACATGACCACCATTTCCGGCACGGCATCCTTGATGATGCGCGACATGCGCGCCACCAGGCCGTCCGGGTTCAGGGTATCGGTGCCATGGCTATCCTTATGGTGCGAAATGCCGAACGTCATGACGGAGCGCAAACCGGCGCGCGCGTAGCGCTCGATTTCCTGCGCCAGCTTCGCTTCGGGAATGCGGCGCACGCCAGGCATGGAGGTGATGTCGATGAAATCGCTGGCACCTTCGTCGACAAAGATCGGCAGGACCAGGTCGCGCGGATTGATCTCGGTCTCGCGAAACAGCTCGCGCAGTTGCGGGGTCGCGCGCAGACGGCGCATGCGCGAAGTTGGGTAGTTTGCTGGCATGGGATCACTGGCTTCAGGTTGAGAACGCCGATGAGTATACGCCGATCAAGCCGATTGCGCCGGGCCGCCCGGCAAAAAAGCCGCGCAGGTCAAAAAATGCGGGCTTGCCCGTTCACTGCGTCTTGATCATGTGTGCAACAGGGCCGCCACTTGCCAGCGCATGTCTGCCGCCAACTGCAGCAACATGGCACCGCGGCGACGCGCTTCGGCCCGCTTTTTCGACGGCAGCTGCTCCAGGTCAGGCATCCCGCAAGCGCTGCAGGGCAGGCGGTAATTGCCGTCGCTGGTAGGCAAGGCCTGCAGTTCCTGCCACGCCAGGTCGTAGTCGCTGGAGATATGACGGCGCCGATGCCAGTTCAGCGCGATGCGATTGGCATTGCTGACCAGGTCCAGATGGCCGCAGCCAAAAAAGTCACCGAGGTCGCGCAAGGCGGCCACCATCAGGTTTTTCGGCCGGCAGCCGTGCAGCGCACGCGTAGCTTCCTTCACCGCCTGGGCGCCGGCGGCCGAGCGCAAGCCCTGCAAGGCGCCCAGCTGGATGGCGCAGCCGCCGGGCTGCGGCCGGAACAGGAAACTGGCCAGGTACAGCGAGACGCCGTCGCGCGTCAGGCGCAGGCACAGGTCGCCCTCGCGGTGGCTGTCGTGGATAGCCGTCAGTTGCAATCGGTAGATGGCGCCATCCTTGCCCTCGATAGCGGCCAACACCAGCGCGCGGCGTGCCGCGTATTCCACCAGCGGACGAGCGCCCGCCTGCCACAGAAAGCGGTAATGCCCGCGCAACAGCTCCGCCCGCGCCGCGCAGCCAATGTGGCGACTGGCATAGGGGCGGTAGATTTTGTACAGCAGGCTGGGATGGGCTTGCGCCAGCGCCGCCAGGCCGGGCGTGCCGGCAATGAAGGCTTGCCAGCGCGCGCGCTGCACGGGAAACACCAGCGCGCCCAGGGCGGCCTTGAGGCGATGGCCATGCTGGCGCAGTGCCGGCTGCTGCTGCGCGGCGTTGTCGCCTGTGGCGGTAAAAGGTTGCATGAAAATGGCTCTACGACGGGTCTGTATGAACGGGACGCGGCGACAGCCGCAAGCAGCCCGGCAACGGCGACTACGCGCAGGCAGCCGCTTTACGCCGGATCGAACAGATGATAGGGGGAGGCGAAAATGAAGGGGGTTACAAGTTGGTAATGTGCCGAAATGCCACACCAGTCTGGCAATGGCAACGACAACTCAGCGCAGCAGGCGCAGGCGTAGGCGCAAGCCCGGCGCCGCATCCTCGATATCGAGGCTGCCCCCATGCAAGGCGGCGATAGCGGCCACGATGGATAGACCGAGGCCATTGCCGGGCAGGTGGCGGCTCTTGTCGAGGCGGTAAAAACGCTGCGTCAGCTTCGCCAATTCTTCGCTCGGCACGCCGGGGCCGTTGTCGCGCACAGCCAACCAACTGCCCTCTTCATCGCTGCCGGCCGACACTTCCACCGTGGCACCCGGTCCCGCATACTTGATGGCATTGTCGACCAGGCTGGCCAGCGCGCTGCCCAGCAGATTGCGATCGCCGCGCGCCGGCACGCTGTCGCCAAACATCTGCACCAGCAGCACGCCCTGCTCGTCGGCCGTGGCTTCGTACATTTCCACGATGTCAGCGCCGATCTGATACAGGTCAATGTCATCGAAATTCTCGGGACGCATGCCCGATTCGGCCGCCGCGATCTGCAGCAGCTTGTCGAACACGCGCGTCAGGTCGTCGATATCGTCGATAGCCGCCTGCGCTGCACTTTCGTAGCCGGCCACGCTCTGCTGCTGGCGCAAGGCGCCGTCGAGCTTGTTGCGGATGCGCGCCAGCGGCGTGCGCAAGTCATGCGCAATGGCGTTCGATACGTGACGCACGCCTTCCATCAAGTGTTCGATGCGGTCAAGCATGCGGTTGATATCGCGGCTCAGCAAGCCGAATTCATCCTCGCTGGCGACGGGGATGCGCCTGCTCAGGTCGCCCGCCTCGATTTCCCCGGCAGTGCGACGGATTTGACCGATGCGCGCCTCGAGCTGGCGGCGAAACAGCCAGGCACCCGCCACCACCAGCAAGATGGCCACCGCGCCGCCATAGGCCAGCGAGCGCAGTACCAGCGTGCGGATAGACTTGCCCTCTTCCATGTCGCGTCCGACAAACAGGCGCGCGCCACCGGCCAGTTCACGGACCAACATGCGCGCGGGCCCCCTGCGCCCTTCGCGCGTGACGTCGTGGTGCAGCAAGCGCCCCACCGGACTGGCAGCGTCGGGCCAGGAAGACAGATTGCCCGCCACGCGGCGGCCATCGGCGTCGACCAGCAAGAATATCTCCGTGTCGCTGTCGGTACGGTCGGTCAGCAGATGGGCAATTTCCGCCCTCGTGCGGCTGCTGCCACCTTGCTGGTACAGCGCCGCGAGGCGCTCCGAGAGCACGGTCAGCTTACGGTCCACGCTGCGGTCAAGCACGCCGATGGTGCCGAAATAGAATACGGCGCAAACGATGCTGATCGAGACGACCACCAGCACGCCGTAGCCGAGCGCCAGGCGGGCCGCAATGGAGCGGTGCCAGTCAAGCACTATCGAGCACGCCCAGGGTGTAGCCGACGCCGCGCACCGTATGGATCAGCGGCGGGGAAAACTCCTTGTCCACCTTGGTGCGCAAGCGACTCACCTGCACATCGATGACGTTCGTCTGCGGGTCGAAATGGTAATCCCATACGGCTTCGAGCAGCATGGCACGCGTGACGGACTGGCCTTGATGGCGCATCAGGTATTCCAGCAGGCGAAATTCACGCGGCTGCAGGGCGATTTGCCGGTTGGCGCGCGTCACGCGCATGGTGCGCATGTCGAGCACCAGGTCAGCCACTTGCAGTTGCGTCGATTCGGGAACGGGCGCGGCGCGCCGCAGCAGCGCCTCGATGCGGGCCAGCAGTTCGGCGATGGCGAACGGTTTCGACAGATAATCGTCGCCGCCGCTGCGCAGGCCGCGCACGCGCTCGTCGACGCTGGACAGCGCCGACAGCACCAGCACGGGCGTATTGCAGCCCATGCCGCGCAGGCGGGCAACAATGGCCAAGCCATCAATCTCGCCGGGCAGCAGGCGGTCGAGCACCAGCGCATCCCAATCTTCGCCGCAGGCCAGGCGCATGCCGTCGATACCGTTGTCGCAGGCGGTGACGTCGTGGCCCGCCTCGCGCAGGCCGGCACAAATGTAACGAGAAGTTTCGGCTTCGTCTTCAATGACCAGGCAGCGCACGGGAGATTCCTTGTAAAGATCGGGCAGAGAATAGCCGCAGAGAATAGCCGCAGCATACGCCAGACAAGCGCCACTTGCCAGACTTGTCGCACTCCCGTGGCGTCAGCGCGCATGCAGGCTAGTGCTACTTTCCGCGCAGCTTGACAATCGGGCAGTTGCGCTTCGGCACAGCCAGGCCACAGCGACAAGCTAGCATGGCATGGCATGGCGTGTTCATGCTCATGCTCCACATATTTTATTCTTCAATTACTGCTACTATTGCAACATAATTCGTGCACACCGGCGCGTGCGGCGAACGATGACAGGGTCGGGTACAATATGCGCTCTAGAATGTTTGGCCGCGCCCGCGCGCATGTGCGCAGCTCTTATCGGCGCCTCCCGGCTTGCCGCGGCCTGCATCGATACCACTGCCACTCACACAGCAGGTGCGCCTGGCGCGTGCCACAGACGAATACTGCCATGAAATCGACCCACTCTCTCGCACTGGCGCTGGCCACGGCCATTACTTGCGGCAGCGCCGCCGCCGCAGACTCCAAGCTAAGCATGCTATTCGATGAAATTCCCATCGGCAGCTGGAGCACCTCCGCCGAACTAGGCGCCATCACCACCTCGGGCAATACGGTCGGCACCTCCATCACGGGCAAGATCGACGCGCGCCAGGAGCTCGACGACTGGAGCAACCAGTACATCTTCAGCGGCTACTTCAAGGAAGATGAAACGACGAACGAGCACGGGGAAAAAGTGCGCGAGCGCTCGGCAGAACGCTTTTCCGCCTCCGCCAAGGCCGCCTACAAGCTGATGTCCAACCATGAAAAACTGTTTGTGCTTGCCTCGCACGTGAACGACAAGTTCGGCGCCTACACCAAGTACTCGACCCTGGCCGTCGGTCATGGCTCGCGCTGGTACCAGTCGAACGACAAAAGCGTCGACGTGGAAGTCGGTCCTGGCTATTTCAGCGGCACCAACGACGCGGGCGAATCGGAGCACGGCCTGACGGTGCGCGGCGCGGCCTCCATGAAGTGGAAAATCAGCCAGTCGGCGATATTTACGCAGACGATCAGCGTCGAACGGGGCACCTCAAACACCCACTCCATCGCCGAAACTGCCCTGAGCACCAAGATCAACGGCACCATGCAAATGAAGGCCGCCTTCAGCGCCCGCAACGACACGCGCGTACCGGACGACAAGAAGAACACGGATACGCAAACGTCGCTGACCCTGGTCTACTCGTTCTAACGCGCCCTCATTTCACCTCAACTTGCTGATGCTGATGCTGATGCTGATGCGGCCTGTGCGCGCCTGCGCCCTGCTCTGCGCTGCGGCGCTACTGAGCGGCTGCGCTGCCGTCACCGTCAGCGCGATCTCGCCGTCCGACTACCTGCAGCAACGGCGCGGCGACATCCTCACCACGGGTAAGCTCAGCGCCTCGGCCAGCGAAGTGCTGCGCATCATCGGCAGCGACAGCGCCGCCTGCGTCGCCAATACGGGCAGCTGCCGCGCCGACCTGGCCCGCTCCGATTTGCTCAGCGACGAGCAGCGCCTGGCCACACTCTCCGAATTATGGCTCGAAAGCGCGCTGGCAGAAGAGCAGCAAGGCGGCCATGCCAGCGCCAAAGTGCTGGCCGCCTGGCTCGAATCGGCCCGCTACGCCTATGCCTATTTGTTTTACACGGCGCGCACGCCGGGCCAGCGCGCCTTCGAGGAACGGCAGACGCAAATCCGCGACTACTATAACTACGCCGTGCAGAAAGCGGTCGGCAATCTGTTCCACCACCGTGGCCAGTATCGTCCCGACGGTCATGTGATCCGCGTCGCCGGCTGGCAGATCGACAGCGAGCTGTCGGCCCTGCGCCTGCCCGAAGACGGCACGCTGCCCGAGGAACTGCTGCCAGCGACTTCGCTGTCGTTTTCCGGCCTGCGCAATATATACCGGCGCGACGGCTTCGGCGCCGACCTGGTCGCCGTCATGCCCAAGCCGCGCGAGTCGACAGGCGGCCATGTGCCGTACCAGGAGACCCGCTACCCCGTCGTTACGGCGCTGATCCGCTTCGACGGCAACAGCTTGCGCGAAGTGCTGGCCACGCAGCAGTTGATGGTGATGCTGGTCGACCCGACGCGCAACGAATCGACGCGCATGGCGGGCCAGGACTTGCCCGTGGCGGCCAACTTCACGGCCGGCTATGGCCTGTGGCTGGCCCGTTCCGGCTTCGGCGTGCAGGCACTGCGCACCCTGTTCGGCCGCGCCGACGGCATTTCGCGCCCGCAGGTGCACCTGATGCAGCCCTACGACCCGAACAAGCGCACCATCGTCATGCTGCACGGCCTGGCCAGCAGCCCGGAAGCGTGGATCAATGTGGCAAATGAACTGATGGGCGACGAACAGCTGCGCCGCCGCTACCAGATCTGGCAAGTGTACTACCCGAGCAACGCGCCGCTGGCCGCCAACAACGTCGCCATTCGCCAAGCCCTGCAAACGACTTTGGCGCAGTTCGACCCTGCGGCCAAGGCCGATGCGGCAAACGACATGGTCTTGATCGGCCACAGCATGGGCGGCGTGCTGGCGCGACTGATGGTCTCCGACGCCAGCAACAGCGTGCTTGACGCCATCACGCAAGAATACAATTTAGAGGGCGAAAAGGCGGAAAAAGTACGCGCCGGCCTGGCGCCCTACCTCAATTTCACGCCCATGGCGCAGGTCAATCGCGCCATCTTCATCGCTGCGCCGCACCGCGGCACTGCATTCGCCAACCACAGGGTGGCGCGCTGGATCGCCAACCTCGTGACGCTCCCTTTCAACATGCTCGATCAGCTGTCGGACGCCGCCGCCAGCCTGGCGCAGCTCGACACGGGCAGCAGCGAAGCGCTGCATATTCCCAACAGCATCGATAACCTCAGCGACAAAGATCCGTTCGTGCGCCTGGTAGCCGACCTGCCCATTAGCCCGAAAGTGCGCTACTACTCCATCATGGGCAACGACACGCCGGGCCTGCCGCTGGCGGCATCGAGCGACGGCGTGGTGCCCTACGCCAGCGCCCACCTCGACGGCGCGCTGTCGGAAAAAATCATCGCCTCATGGCACAGCGTGCAGGAAAGCCCGCAAGCGATCCTGGAGATACGGCGCATTTTGCGCTTGCCTGATTAGGCCAATGCCGTCGTCCTACGCCGGCTCGCGCCACTTTTCCTTGATCTCCAGCATGGCCGGCAAGTGTTCCACGAACAGCACCAGCAAGTCAGGATCGAAGTGCGCACCGCTGTCGCGCTGCATGGTGGCGATGGCGTCCACCACCGTCCAGGCGGGCTTGTACGGGCGTTCGCTGGTGAGCGCGTCGAAGACGTCGGCGATGGCGACGATGCGCCCTTCGTGCGGGATTTCCGCGCCTTTCAAGCCTTGCGGATAGCCGCTGCCATCCCATTTTTCGTGGTGCGTGAGGGCGATGCTGCGCGCAATTTTCAACAGACCGCCCGCGTGCTCGCCGATGATGGCCGCACCGATTTCAGCATGGCGGCGCATGATATTCCATTCGTGCGCATCGAGCTTGCCCGGTTTTTGCAGGATGGCGTCGGGGATGCCGATCTTGCCTACGTCGTGCATGGGCGCCGCGTTGAGCAAATCTTCCGCCCTGGCCGCACTGTAGCCGGCCGCCAGCGCCAACTGGCGCGCGTAATAGCTCATGCGGATGACGTGCATGCCCGTCTCGTTATCCTTGTACTCGGCCGCCATACCCAGGGTCTGGATCACTTGCAGGCGCGAGCGGCGCAATTGCTCGGCATCGACCAGCGACAAATGCGTGCGCACGCGGGCACGCACGATGGATGGACTGACGGGCTTGATGATGTAGTCGACGGCGCCGGCATCAAAACCGTCCGCCTCGTCCTTCACGTCGCACAGGGCGGTGACGAAAATGACGGGAATGGCCGCGGTGAGGGGCATGGCCTTGAGCTGGCGGCACACTTCGTAGCCAGTCATGGCGGGCATCATAATGTCGAGCAGGATCAGTTCGACGGGGTTCTTCTGCGCCAGTTCCAGCGCCTTGGCGCCATCCTTGGCGTACAGCAGCAGGTAATCGTCCTGCAAGATCTGCCGCAGCACCTGCAGATTCGTCGCCTCATCATCGACCAGCAGCAGGATCGGTTTGTCTTTATGTAAGGTCATGTCTAGCCCCATATCAGGAAAGGTCGGCAGGCACTGGCGCTTCCAGCCACGCCAGCAGCTGGCGCAGCACGCCTGTGGCGCGCGCAAATTCGAAGTCGTCGATGGCGCAGGCCAAAAGGTGCAGGCGCTGCTGCTGGCCGTGCGGCGCCAGCATGACGGCGACCTGCGCCATCAAGGCGTCGTCCAGCTGCCCGCCTTCGAGGCTGGCGATGGCTTGCCGCAGCAAGGCCCCTGCGGCGCATGCATCGAGGGGTGCGCTGGCGAGTGCTGCGTGCGCCGGCGCCGGCCGGGCCTCGCCGCCCGACTCCAGTTCGCCGCCCAGCGCCATAAAGGCGGCCGCCAATTGCACCAGCAATTGGCCGACCGGTAACTGGCGCGCAATCGCCTGCTCGATGCGTCCCAGCAGGCTGTCGATGTGCACCAGGCACAAGTTGCCCGCTGCGCCCTTGATACGGTGCAGCAAATGGCCGGCCACGCTGCCATCGCCACGTTCCAGTTCCGTGGCCAGCATGGCAGCGCAGTCGCCATTGGCCTGCACGAAGCGCGTAATGGCCCGCTGCAACGCTTCGTGGCCGCCCCACAGGGCGCTACCGCGCTGCCAATCCACCTGGCCGGTGGCAGTACGCTCCACCGCACCCAGCAATGGCGGCGGCGGCATGGCCACGGCAAGATCGAGCAGGCGGGCGATTTCTGCCGTCAGCTTGTGCATTTCCAGCGGTTTCGAGGCGAAACCATTCATGCCCGCCGCCTGCGCGGCGCGCCGGTCCTGTTCCAGCACGCTGGCCGTCAGGGCGATGATGGGCGTCGGCTTCAAGCCCTGTTCGCGCTCATACACACGGATCAGGCGCGTCGCTTCCAGGCCATCGATCCGCGGCATTTGCACGTCCATCAGGACGATGTCGAAGCTACCTTTGCTAAACTCGCGCACGGCGCTCTCGCCATCGCTGGCGGCGATCACCTGGTGACCGGCCGCGCCCAGGCTGATCAGGAGCAGCTCCACGTTTTGCGGCACGTCGTCGGCCGCCAGGATGCGCAGCGGCGGCAAGGCCACTACGGGCTGCTCGGTGCGACGCAACATGGCCTTGCCCGGCGCCAACGGCAGCAGCACGTGAAACACACTGCCCACGCCCAGCGTGCTCTCCACCGTGATGCTGCCTTGCATCAGTTCGACCAGTTGCAGCGAAATCGTGGTGCCCAGGCCCGTGCCGCCAAAGCGACGGCTCATGGAAGAATCGGCTTGCGTAAAGGGGGCGAAGATCTTATCCAGACGGTCGGCGGGGATGCCGATGCCCGTGTCGTGCACGGCAATATGCACCTGACCGTCCTGCATACCGACGGCCACGCGCACATGGCCCACCTCAGTGAACTTGACGGCGTTGCCGATCAAATTGGTCAGCACCTGCTGCACCCGGCGCGCGTCGCCCAGGAAGAACTGGCGCATGCCCGGATCGACATCCACCTGCAGCAACAGTCCGCGCGCATGCGCCGTGATGCGCAGGGAGGCCGCCACGTGCTCGACTAAGTCAGGCAACGAAAAGTCCACCAGTTCCAGCTCGGTGGCGCCTTTTTCCAGCTTGGCCGTGTCGAGGATGTCGTTGAGCAGTTCGAGCAGGGATCGCGCCGACTGGCCCACCGTGCCCAGATGGCGGCGCTGCAGGCTGTCCAGGGCGGTGCCCAGCAGCACTTCCGTAAAGCCGATGATGGCGTTCATCGGCGTGCGGATTTCATGGCTCATGTTGGCCAGGAAGCTGGTCTTCGATTCGGCCGCCAGCTCGGCGCGCTCTTTCTCCGCGCGCAGGCTTTCCTGCATGGCGCGCCGCTCGCTGACGTCGGTGGCCAGCTTGACCACCTTGAACGGCTTGCCATCGGTGTTGAGGATAGGATTGTAGGACGCCTGTATCCACACTTCCCGCCCATGCTTGTCGATGCGCTTGTACTCGCCCGTATTGAATTGGCCATTCGCCAACTGCTGCCAGAAGACGCCATAATCTGGCGAAGTCACATAGCCCGCTTCGCAGAAGATGCTGTGGTGCAGGCCCAGCACGTCGTCGAGCTGGTAGCCGAGCAAGTCGAGGAAGTTCTGGTTGACTGCCAGGATGCGGCCCTGCAGGTCGAACTCGATAACGGCCATTGCACGCGAGATGGCCGTCACCTTGCCCTCATATTCGGCGTTGCGCAATTTGCTGTCCGTGATGTCGAGGATGACGCCGTCTATCCAGCCTACCACGCCGTCGTTATCGAGCACCGGGCCGCTGCTTTCACGCACCCAGCGCTCGCGCCCGTCGCGGTGTATCATGCGGTAGACGTTTTCGAAGTCGCGCCGTTCGCCGGCCGCCTGCACGCAGGTATCGTTGACACGCTGGCGGTCGTCCGGATGCACGAGGTCAATTATCCTCACTTTCCCATCCATGAAGTCCTGCGGCATCCAGCCTGTCAGGTTAAACACGGCATCGCTGATGAAAATCATCTTCCATTCGGGCGCATAGCTGCAGTGGAAGGATACGCCGGGAATATTACGTATCAAAGAGCGATACTGGCGCTCGCTATCCTTGAGCGCCTGCTCCATGCTGCGCGAAGAGCGCATGTCGGTGACGAAAGCGACGAAGAGCAGCTGCCCCGGCGTGTCGATCTTGCCGATCGCCACGCGCATGGGCAACACCGCGCCACTCTTGTGGCGGCCATCGACTTCGCCTCCGCTGTCGAGGATGCGCGATGAACCCGTTGCCAGGTAGTCGCGCAGATAAGCTTGGTACTGGACAGCGTCGGCCGTTTGCAGCAACACGCTTGCGTCACGCCCCACGATCTGCGCCTCGCGCCAGCCAAACAGGCTTTCCGCAGCAGGATTGAAAGAGCGCACCTTGCCCTGACCGTCAATGGTGATCAAGCCGTCGGCCGCCGTATCGACGATGGCGCGCAGGCGCGACTCGCTGACACTGGCGTGACGGAGCAGCTGGCGGTAGCGCAGCAAGCCGTTCGCGGCCGCCACGAAGACCGTCAGGGTGACGCTGATCAGAGCCACCGCCAGGGCCATGAACGAGGCCTGCACGGTAATGGTGTTGTCGCCCGCCGCGGGAATGCCGGAAAAGCGCGCTGCCAGCATGCCCGTGTAATGCATGCCGGAAATTGCCAGCCCCATCACCACGCTGCTCGACAGCAGCGCCGCTAACGGGCTCAGGCGCTGGCACAAGGCGCTCAGGCCGAAGCGTATCCACAGCGCCAGCATGGCCATGACGATAGCCACCAGCAGCGACAGGGCAAACAGCCAAGGTTCATAAAGCAGGGTCAGCGAGGTTTGCATGGCGGCCATGCCGCTGTAATGCATGGAACCGATACCGAGCCCAACGAGCACGCCGCTCACCGCCAGCTGGCGCCGGCTGATGCCCGGGCGCGCCAGCAAGTGCAGCGCTACCCACGAGGCGGCCACGCCTGGCAGCATGGACAGCAGGGTCAGGCTGGGGTCGAAGGAAACGCGCGTGCAAATATCGAAGGCCAGCATGCCGATAAAGTGCATAGCCCAGATGCCGACACCCAATGCGATGGCGCCCGTGATGATGGCCGTCTGGCGCTGGAAGCCCCGTTCGCTGCTGCGCGCCATGCCGGCGATCTGCAGGGCCATGAACGAGGCAAAGATGGCGATGCCGATCGAAAATAGCACCAGCCCGGCATCATGCGTGCCATAAATAGACGGCACGGTATCGGTCGAGAAGGCAAAGATGGAACTCAGCATACTATCGAAATATTAAGAGAGTGAAGCCCAAGGTCGCAAAACATGGCAGCGCACCACGCGCCGCTGATTGGAATTTTTCCAAAGAACTAACACAGCGAAAATGACAACGACAACTATCGCCCAAGGCGAGGCTCGGTCATCACGCCAGCGCCTGCAGCGCGGAAAAAAGGTGCTCTTTCAGGGAGAAAAAGCGGAATGCGTACAAACCCTGGCGCGCATAGCTTGCCGCCAGCCTGACGATGATTTTTAAAAGCATCTTGAGTATAGTTACTTTGCCGACAGTTTCATAGTACTTCAGCAATGCAGTTATCATCAATGACAGCTATTGCGGCTGCCACGCGACAAGGGGCCGCTCAAGCGTTTGCTGCCAGCGTGCCGGTGACAGCTTGGCCGCCATCGCCCATCAGCCTGCGCATCGGCACGGCATGAGCGACGATGGCGTCGTTCGGATTGCATTTCCCACCGGCGGTCGCGATCCACGCGATGCCCGGCGTGGCGCACGGTAGCGCGCACGCCACCCGCGCATCGATCAGTGCTGGCCGATCTTCATGATTTTCAGGGCATTCGTGCCGCCGACCTTGCCCATAGGCTCGCCCCAGGTCAGCACGACGGTGTCGCCCTTGGCCACGACTTGATGTTCCAGCAGCAAGTCTTCCGCCTGCTGCAAGACCTTGTCGCGGTCCGTGCCGGACGTCAGTTCCAAGGTGCTGACGTTGCGGTACAGCGCCAGCTTGCGGCGCGTGCCCACGCTCGGGGTCAGGGCGACGATGGGAATGTCGATGTTGCAGCGGCTCATCCACAGGGCCGTGGAACCCGACTCCGTCAAGGTGGCAATCGCCTTCACGCGCAGGTGGTGGGCCGTAAACAGGGCGCCGTAGGCGATCGACTGGTCGATGCGCGAGAACGTGGCGTTAAGGAAATCGGCGTCCAGCTTGCAAGTATCCCACTTTTCCGCATCCAGGCAGATGGCGGCCATCGCTTCCACCGTTTCGATCGGGTAGCGGCCCGAGGCCGTTTCCGCCGACGTCATGACAGCATCCGTGCCATCGAGCACGGCGTTGGCCACATCCGACACTTCGGCGCGGGTCGGCACGGCGTTGACGATCATCGATTCCATCATCTGTGTGGCCGTGATCGCCAATTTATTTGACGCGCGCGCCATCTTGATCATGCGTTTTTGCAAGGCCGGCACGGCCGCATTGCCCACTTCCACGGCCAGGTCGCCACGCGCCACCATGATGCCGTCGGAGGCGTCGAGAATCTCTTGCAGCGCAGGAATGGCTTCGGCGCGCTCGATCTTGGCGATCATCATCGGCTTGTGGTCCCACGCTTCGCCGGCAATATTGGCCAACTGGCGTGCCATCACCATGTCGGTGGCGTTTTTCGGGAAGGACACGGCCACGTAATCGGCCTGGAAACTCATCGCCGTTTTCACGTCTTCCATGTCTTTCGCCGTCAAGGCCGGCGCCGACAGGCCGCCTCCCTGGCGGTTGATGCCCTTGTTATTGGATAATTCGCCGCCGATTTTCACTGTCGTGTGAATTTCGCTGCCGACGACCTTGTCGACCGTCAAAACGATGAGGCCATCGTTGAGCAACAAAACGTCGGCGGCGCGCAGGTCGCGCGGCAATTCCTTGTAGTCGAGGCCGCAGCGCTCGAGGTTGCCCAGTTCGCCGTTTTCGCCCCATTTTGCGTCGAGGATGAAGGAAGCGCCGTTTTCCAGGAAAATCTTGCCTTCTTCAAACTTGCCGACGCGAATCTTTGGGCCTTGTAAGTCGGCCATGATGGCCACTTCGCGGCCGCACAGGGCCGCCGCTTCGCGCACCATGCGGGCGCGGTCGATATGGTCTTGCGCCTTGCCATGCGAGAAGTTCAGGCGCACGACGTCGACGCCGGCCTTGAACATGCGCACCAGGGTGGCGATATCGTTCGAAGCGGGGCCGATAGTGGCAACGATCTTGGTGGCGCGTTGCTGTACTTGCAGAGTCATAATGTGCTGCTTTCTATAATAAGTTGCGACTAGGGCCAGCCTTGTAGGCCAGCCATTCCGGGGCGCTCGATCAGCGCTGGCTTTTTGTTACTTGGCCGCCATCAGGGCGACCGTGGTATCGAGCATGCGGTTCGAGAAACCCCACTCGTTGTCGTACCACGACGACACTTTCACGAGACGACCCGAGACCTTGGTCAGGGTCGCATCGAAGTTCGACGAGGCCGGGTTGTGGTTGAAATCGATGGAAACGAGCGGCTCCGTCTGGTACGTCAAAATGCCTTTCAGCGCGCCCTCGGACGCCGCTTTGAGCAGTGCATTGACTTCCTCGACCGTGGTGTCGCGCTTGGCGATGAAGGACAGGTCGACCAGCGAGACATTAATCGTCGGCACGCGTACGGCAAAACCGTCGAGTTTGCCATTCAGTTCCGGCAAGACCAGGCCCACGGCAGCGGCCGCGCCCGTCTTGGTGGGTATCATCGAATGCGTGGCCGAACGGGCGCGGCGCAAGTCTTCATGCATCACATCGGACAGCACCTGGTCATTCGTGTAGGCGTGCACCGTGGTCATCAGGCCCGATTCGATGCCGATGGCGTCATTGAGCGGCTTGACCAGTGGCGCCAGGCAGTTCGTGGTGCACGAAGCGTTGGAAATGACGGTATCGGTGGCTTTCAATACATGCTCGTTGACGCCGAATACGATGGTGGCGTCCACGTCCTTGCCACCGGGCGCGGAAATGATGACTTTCTTTGCGCCCCCCTTCAGGTGGGCCGAGGCTTTTTCCTTGCTGGTGAAGAAGCCCGTGCACTCGAGCACCACGTCAACGCCCAGTTCGCCCCACGGTATCAGGGCCGGGTCGCGCTGCGCGAAGACGCGGATGCGGTCGCCATTGACGATCATGTTGTCGCCGTCGATGGTGACGACGGCCGGAAACTTGCCGTGCACCGTGTCGTAACGCGTCAAATGCGCATTCGACTTGGCATCGCCGAGGTCGTTGATGGCGACGATCTCGATATCGTGCTGCTTGCCGCCTTCATACAAAGCGCGCAAGACATTGCGGCCGATGCGGCCATAGCCATTGATGGCAACTTTGATGCTCATGCTGTCTCCTTGTTGTTTTCTACTCAGTTCGTAAAGCCAACCCACTGGCAAATACCGGGGTCGTACCCTGAGGGGGAATGCGCCCCAGTGGGGCGCATTCCGATCACGCAGTGAACGACCCCAGCCCTCGCCCTTGGGTTTGCCTTAATCAACCACTATTTCTTAACCCCGCCGCAATACCGTTGATCGACAAATGAATGCCCGTGCGGGCCGCCGCATCTTGCTTGCCTTCGCGAAAACGCTTCAACAACTCCAATTGCACGTGATTGAGCGGGTCGATATACGGGAAACGGTTGCGTATCGAGCGCTGCATCAGCGGGTTCGCTTGCTGCAACTCTTGCTGGCCCGTAATCAGTTTCAAAGCATCGAGGGTGGCCGCATATTCGGCGCGGATGCGCGTGAAAATAGCCTCGCGCAAGGCCTTGTCCTTGACCAGTTCTGCATATTGGCCGGCGATGGCGATGTCACTCTTGGCCAGGACCATATCCATGTTCGACAGCAGCGAGGTAAAGAAGGGCCAATCCGTGTACATGCCGCGCAACACGTCCGCGCCGTCCGCCGGATGGGCGGCCAGGTAGGCTTGTACGGCGGAACCGAAACCAAACCAGCCCGGCAGCATCAAACGGCATTGGGCCCAGCTCAAGACCCAGGGAATGGCGCGCAAATCCTCGATGGACGTGGATTTCTTGCGCGAGGCGGGACGGCTGCCGATATTGAGCGCGGCAATTTCCGCAATCACCGTCGACTCCCAGAAGTACTGTTCAAAGCCATCCGTGCCGTAGACCAGCTCACGGTAAGCGTTCAGGGCCGTGCCGGACAGCTCTTCCATCGCGGCCAGGTGTCCCGCGCTGGCCGACGCCTTCGCTTGCAGCTGCGCCTGCGGCAGCAGAGTCGACTGGATGGTGGCCGCTACCAGCACTTCCAGGTTGCGCCGCCCCACTTCTGGATTCGCATACTTGGCCGTGATGACTTCGCCCTGCTCCGTCAAGCGGATTTGCCCCTGCACGGCGCCGGCCGGCTGGGCCAGGATGGCTTCATAGCTGGGGCCGCCGCCGCGCCCCACGGAACCGCCGCGCCCGTGGAACAATCGCAGCTTGACCTGGTGTTGCTTGAAAACCGACACCAGCTCGATCTCGGCCTTGTAGAGTTCCCAGCCGGACGTGAGGAAGCCGCCGTCCTTGTTGCTGTCCGAGTAACCGAGCATGACTTCCTGCTGGTTAGCGCGCGACGCCAGCAAGCCCCGGTAAAACGGCAAGCCAAAGGCGTGCGCCATGATGGCGGGACCGGCGCGCAAGTCGGCGATGGTTTCGAACAGGGGGATGATGTTGACATCGACTGTGCGGCTATCCTGGCGCAGCAAGCCCACTTCTTTCAGCAGCAGCGCCACTTCCAGCAAGTCCGACACGCTGGCGGCCTTGGAAATGATGCAGTTAGGCACCGATTCCTTGCCATATTTGATGTGAGCTTCGCGCACGGCGCGGAAAATGTCGAGTTCAGACGTGGTTTCTGCCGAATATTGCGCATACGGCGACGTCAGCAAGCGTGGCGACTCCAGCTCGGCGAGCAGCACGGCGATGCGCTGATCTTCATCGAGATCCAGATACACGAGGCCCGGCTGCGCTCCCGCAAACAGTTCGCCCACGACACGCTCGTGCACATCGGCATTCTGGCGCAAATCGAGCGGCGCGAGCGAAAAGCCGAAGACCTTGACGGCGCGGCGCAGCTGGCGCAGCCGGCCCTGGGCCAGCGCGCGCAAGCCATTGGCGACCAGCGAATCACGAACCACGTCCAGGTCGGCCAGCAACTGGCCTGCACCAGCGTAGGGCTGCACCTCGTCGGCTTGCTTGCCCGCATGCTCGCCCTTGCTGGAGAACACGCTGCGCGTCGCATCCAGGCGCGCATGGATGCCGTGCAGGGCGCGGCGGTACGGCTCGTCGACGCGGTGCGGCGAGGCATCGGCCGAGCGTTCGGCCAGCGCGCGCAGCGGCTCGCTGCAGGCATTGAGTATTTGCGCCAGCGACAGTTGCGACGCGAGTTTGCGCAATTCACCGAGGTAGAAATCGAGCACCTTGTCGGCCTGCGTTTGCAGGGTGCTGCGCAAGATGTCTGCCGTGACGAAAGGGTTGCCGTCGCGGTCACCGCCTATCCAGCTGCCAACCTTCATGAAATTGGGTAATTCTGCATCTTCCCAGCGGGCATCGCGCTGGGCCAGCATGGTTTCCAACGAGGAATACAATTTTGGCAGTTCGCGCAAGATGGTGTGGTCATAGAACGACAGGCCATTGGCCACTTCATCCATGACGGACAGTTTGCTCGTGCGCAACAGGCGCGTCTGCCACAGGGTAACGATGCCGCGGCCCAGCGCTTCTTCGTTTTGCTCGGCCTCTTCCGGCGTCATTTGCACGCGGTCGCGCTCGCTCAACAGGCGCGCGATGGCCATCTGGCAATTCTGGATGCTCTTGCGCTGCACTTCCGTCGGATGCGCCGTGAAGACGGGGCTGACGAAGGCATCTTCAAAGAACGCTGCCAGCGCATCGGCCTTGCCGGCGTCAAACACATTGCCGACGGCATGACTAAGGCTACCCTGGCGCGGCGGCGAACCGGCGATCAAATGGGCGCGCGTGCGCCGGATGTGATGTTGGTCTTCTGCAATATTGGCCAGTAGCGAAAAATAGCTGAAAGCGCGCGTCAATTGCGTGGTTTCTTCCTGCGACAGCGCTTGCAGCGCGTCCGACAGCTGCGCACGCGCCGCTGCATCATTATCGCGACGAAAACGGATCGCCAGCTGGCGCACATGCTCGATGCGCTCAAAGGCGGTCTCGCCCAAGTGGTTGCGGATGGCGTCGCCCAGCAGACGGCCCAGCTGACGGATATCGCTGCTCAACAGCTCGTCTTTCACTTCATTCATTTGCATGGTATTCATTTCCTGGGGCGGACACGGCGGCACCGCACAGATTGCGTCGTACGCGTTTCCCGGCCAGGGAAACGCCCATCATTCATTTTGTAGTAAATTTACTTCACCATCTCACCACCCTCTTGATTTTCATCAATAAAATCCATAATCAATGAGCCGCGAAGGGCTCGCACGGTGTTTGCCAGGGCAACAATATGAAAATTTACTACGCATTTAGACGAAAGGCAATTAACTTTTGTCTTTCCAGGATGAAAAGTGACGGCGCAAGTCACATACAGAGGCACTGTCCTGTATGCTGGCGGCTGAAACAAGGATGTCATCCACATCTTTCACCCACCGGACAAACCGTGGCGCGCGCAATGCCTTGAGGCCGAGTAGCAAAGCTGTGCCAATGCACGGTGAGCATAGCAGGCTGCCAAGGCATCAAGCGTCAAGCGCTGCAGGCTTGCCGGGTGCTTTACTCTCTTCTCCCATGCGACTGACTGCCTATACCGACTATACCCTGCGCACCCTGATGTACCTGGGCGTGCACCGCGACCGGCTGGTGACCATCCAGGACATCGCCGACTTGCATAGCATTTCAAAAAATCACTTGATGAAGGTGGTGCACCAACTGGGCCTGTCAGGCATCGTCGAAACGGTGCGTGGGAGGAATGGCGGCCTGCGTCTGGCGCGCGACCCGGCCCAGATCAATATCGGCATGCTGGTGCGCGAGACGGAAAACGATTTTTTCATGGCGGAATGTTTTAACCAGGAAAACAATACCTGTCCACTCACGCCAGATTGCCTACTGAAAGCCAAGCTGGGCCAAGCCACGAGCGCCTTCCTGGCCGTGCTCGACACGGTCACCCTGGCAGCCATCCTCGAACCAGCAGGCAATGTGCCAGCGGCAGCGGCGGGCGTGATTCCCCTGCACCTGGCAAAGTAAGCACGCAGCGAGGCACCTTGGACGGTGCGCTAAAACAACAATGCCCGGCAAGCCGGGCATTGTTTTGTTCAGCAAACAACTAATGCATTAATGCATCAATGCGCGCTGGCACCTGCGGCGCCGATGCCCGTCTCGGAACGCATTTGCTGCGCTTCGTAACCGGCACGGTCGATGCGCGCACGCGGGCTCTTGTCGAGCACCGAGAACAGCCAGATGCCGACAAAGCCTGCCGTCATCGAGAACAGCGCCGGCGAAGCGTACGGAAACAGCGCTGCCGGATGGCCGAGCACGTCGACCCACACGGACTTCGACACGATCGTCAGCGCTACCGCCGTGATCAAGCCCAGGAAGCCGCCGATGGTGGCGCCGCGCGTGGTGCAGTCTTTCCACAACACTGACATGAACAGCACGGGGAAGTTGGCCGAGGCGGCGATGGCGAAGGCCAGCGACACCATGAAAGCGATGTTTTGCTTCTCGAAGGCAATACCCAACACCACGGCGACAATACCGAGCACGATCGTGGTCACGCGCGACACTTTCAATTCATTCGCGCCAGTAGCCTTGCCCTTCTTGATGACGGTGGCATACAGATCGTGCGACACGGCCGACGCGCCCGACAGTGTCAAGCCCGCCACGACAGCCAGGATGGTGGCAAACGCGACCGCCGACATGAAGCCGAGGAACACATTACCGCCGACAGCCTTGGCCAGATGCACTGCCGCCATGTTATTACCACCTAACAACTTACCGGCAGCATCCTTGAACTCGGGATTGGTGCTCACCAGCACGATGGCACCAAAGCCGATGATGAAGGTCAAAATGTAGAAGTAGGCGATCCAGGTAGTGGCCCAAAACACGGATTTACGCGCTTCCTTGGCGCTAGGCACCGTGAAGAAACGCATCAGGATGTGCGGCAGGCCAGCCGTACCGAACATCAGCGCCATGCCAAACGAGATGGCCGAGATCGGGTCCTTGATGAAGGAACCGGGGCCCATGATGGCTTCCTTGGCGGCATGCACGTCGACCGCCTTGGCAAACAGCGCTTCCGGGCTGAAATTAAATTGCGCCAACACGGCGACGGCCATGAAGGTAGCACCGCCGAGCAGCATCACAGCCTTGATGATCTGCACCCAGGTAGTCGCCGTCATGCCACCAAACAACACGTAGATCATCATCAATGTCCCCACCAGGACGACGGCGATCCAATATTCGAGGCCGAACAGCAGTTTGATCAACTGACCCGCGCCGACCATCTGCGCGATCAGGTAAAAGGCCACCACGACGAGAGTGCCGGAAGCCGAGAAAATGCGGATCGGCGCCTGCTTGAAGCGGTAGGCGGCGACGTCGGCAAAGGTGTAGCGGCCCAGGTTACGCAGGCGCTCGGCCATCAGGAAAGTAATGATGGGCCAGCCGACCAGAAAACCAATGGCATAGATCAAGCCATCGTAGCCGTTCAAGAAAACGGCGGCGGAAATACCGAGGAAGGAAGCGGCCGACATATAGTCGCCTGCGATGGCCAGGCCATTCTGGAAGCCGGTGATGCCGCCACCGGCCGTATAGAAATCGGAGGCTGACTTGGTCTTCGCTGCCGCCCACTTGGTAACGAACAGGGTGAAGATGACGAAGGCGGCGAACATGATGATCGCCGTCCAGTTGGTGGGCTGCTTGACTGCCTGGCCGAGGTCGGCGCCGGCCGCCAGCACGCTGCCGCTGACGCTCGCCAGCGAGATCAAGGCTGCCAGGCAGGCGAATGTGCGTTGCGTCAATGGGCGGCGATTCATGCTTGCACCCGTGCCTGGATGGCGCTGGTCAGGTCGTCGAATTGCTTGTTGGCCCGGCGCACATAAATACCGGTAATAACCACGGTAAACACGATGACGAACAGGCCTATCGGCATGCCCCAGGTCATCACACCAGTGCCCGTTTTAGTGGCGAGAAATTCCTTGTTGAAGGCGATCAGCAAAATGTAGCCATAGTAGGCCAGCATCATCAGACCCGTCAGCGCCCAGCCGAAGCGCGAACGCACTTTGACCAATTGATGATAATTGGGATCGCCCTTGATTTTTTGTACCAAATCGTCTTGCATGGTGTTGCCTCCGTTATGTAAAAATCTGCTCTTTTAGTGTTGAGCTTAGGTTCACAATACCGCGCGAGGCTTACCCGCCCCTTACGGCAGCGGTTTTTTCTCACAGGAGCAACACAGGGCTGGCAAGGTCAGTTCAGCGCGGCTGCGGGGCCGAAGAATTCATGGTGTGTCTGCTGTTCCGGCACGCCCAACTCGCGCAGGTATTGTTTAACAGCGCGCATAAAGGGCTGCGGGCCGAGGTAGTAGACATCGACGTCGCGCGAGGCGGGCAGCCAGTGATCGAGCAGCTCTTTATCGAGCAAGCCAAGCGCATCGGGCGCTTCTGGCTCGCCGCCATGTTCCGCATAGCAGTAATAGCGCTGCAGTTGCGGGTACTGCGCGGCCAGTTCGTCGATCTGCGCGCGGAACGCATGCACGCCCTGCTTGCGCGCCGCGTGAATGAAATGCACGGCACGCTTGCCGCGCAGGGCCGCCGTCAGCATGGCCAGCGTCGGGGTGATGCCCACGCCGCCGCTGATCAGCACCAGCGGCTTGTCGCTCTCTATCAGCACGAAGTTGCCCGCAGGCGGCGTCAGTTGCACGGTCGCGCCGACCTGCACGTGCGCGTGGAAGAAATTGGACACCTTGCCACCGTGCTCGCGCTTGATGCTGATACGGTACGTGCGACCATTACTGGCGGCAGAGAGCGAGTATTGGCGACGCATGGCCACGCCATCGACAGTAACCAGCACACCAATATACTGACCGGGCGCAAAGTCGAGCACGCACTGGCCATCGGCGGGCGCCAGCAGGAAGGAAGTGATCTCCTCGCTTTCCACATTTTTGCTCTGCACGATGAAGTCACGCGCGCCGCTCCAGCCGCCCGGTGCGGCGGCCTGCGCCTTGTAAATGCGCCCTTCTTCACCGGCCAGGATGTCCGCCAACTGGCCATACGCCGCGCCCCAGGCATCGATGACGGCGTCGCTGGCCACCTCGGCGCCCAGCACCTCGCGGATGGCTTGCAAGAGGCTGGCGCCCACCAGCCGATAATGCTCGGCGCGGATTTGCAGGGCCACGTGCTTGTTGACTATGGTAGCCACCAGATCGCCGAGCGCGGCAAGCTGGTCGATATGTTTGGCATACATCAGCACGCCATTGGCCAGCGCGCGCTGCTGGTCGCCGCTATGCTGGTGCGCCTGGTTAAAGTACGGCAGCACTTCGGGATGGTCGCGAAACAGATTCTTGTAAAAGTGGCGCGTCAGCGCTTCACCGCCCTGTTCGAGAATCGGGACGGTGGCCTTGATAATGGCGCGTTGTGCTTGGGTCAGCATGTAAGACTCCTGTGGGTATAGGTATAGCTAAGCTAGCGTTAGCTAAAGTAAGCAAAGTAAGCAAGGAAGGCGGGGAGCGCGCCGGCGTTTCAACAACCGGGGTCTGAGCATGCGTCTCGCGCTAGAGACCTGCGCCGGCGGCGACAAATAGTGCTGCGCGAGGGGCAGGTACCGCTGTTTGAATCGAGTGCTAACCGTGGCGCTCTTCCGTGCTTGCGTGTTGCCAGTGTAGCGGAATATGCTTAAACATGCAAACCATATACATCTTTAAGCGCCATTGCCAGCATGGCACAGCAGCGGCAGCGCGTGCTAAAAAAACGCGCGCCCGGTGGATACTCGGGCAGGCAGAAAAATGCGCGTGGCGGGAAAGTTTAGCGCAGGATGGCGGGCGCCACCGGCAAGGTTTCCAGGGCGATGAAGGCGTCCAGCGCGCGGCGCATCTCTTCGAACACTTGCTTGCCGTACGCCGCTTCCAGATGCTCATATTGCAAGTCGATCAACTTGCCCATCTGCAGCAGCAAGCTCGCGCCCGCTTCCGACAGCTGCACCTTGCGGCGGCGCTGGTCGCCTTCGAACTTGCTGCGCCCGATCAAGCCGATTTCTTCCATGCGCGCCAGGATGCCGCTCATGCTGGGACTGGAAATCTGGCAGATGTCGCACAGCTCGCGTGGTTCGAGGGTGGGGCTTTCATTGAGCGCGCGCATGATGCGCCACTGCTGCTCGGTCACGCCGAAGTGATTGAGGATGGGGCGGAAGTGCTGCAGCAGGCTGTCGCGGGCCTTCAACAGCAATTGCGGCATGTTCGGGTAACGGATAGGTAGCTGCAAGCGGAACTCCCTGAATGGCCAGCAAAAGAACGTCATTATACGGCCCGCCCCGTATCCACAGCAGGCCGGCAACGATGTATTTTTCGCTACGCCAGCTCTTCCCCGCCAGCCGATTCTTCGCGCGCATGCGCGTGTACGGACCACAGCACGCCCGCCGCCAACAAGACCATGGCGCCCCACTCCAGCGGTCGCGGCATGCGCTGTGCATACAGGAAACCGTACAGTAACGCGAACAGGGTTTCCGACAGGATCAGCTGGCCCGACAGGGTCACCGGCACCAGACGCGACGCCAGGTTCCACAGGTAGTTGCCGACCACGGATGCGCCCAGCGCCAGCAGCAGGCACACCAGCCAGAACTGGGACCAGCTGCGCGTCGGCACCGCGTCGGCAGCGCCAGCCTGCTGCAGCGCCAGCACTACGGCACCGACAATCAAGGCGATGACACCGCTGGCCAGGCCATACAGCATGGCCCATTCCACGGCACTGACCTGCGCGTGGCACTTGAGGAAGCGGGCATTGTCGAGCGCATACCAGGTCCAGCAGGCGAGCGCACAGACGGCGCACAGTACGCCGAGCAGTTTTTGGGCCAGGCTGGCGCCGTCCGTGCCAGCACCGCCGGCATGGCTGAAGATATCGAGATTGATACAGGCGATGCCCATTGCCACCACGAGCAGCGGCAAGGCCAGGCGGCGCAAGGGCGGCGCGCCGTGATCCTTGCGCCCGAAAATCGTCACGCTCAGGGGCAGCAAGCCGATAATGAGCGAAGTAGCCGCCACGCCCGCCAGCTTGACGCCGTAGGCCAGCAGCAGGTAATACACGACGTTGCCCGACAGCGCCTGGCGCAGCATGGCCAAGCAGTCGTCGCGCCGCAAGCGCCGCAGCAGGGGCAAAAGGCGCGGCAGCATCAGTGCGGCCGCCAGCACGCCGTAGCAAATGTAGCGGCCCACCATCAACTCGAGCGGAGAAAAGTCCGGCAGCAAGACCGGCACAATGAAAACGGCGCCCCAGAAGGCGCCGGCCAGCAAACCACACACAATCCCACGCCACATGGCCGCCACTCTCGCGTCATCATTTCAAGTGTGACAGTATGGCATGCGGCACCCATTGCCGTCAGCCCCCGGCCTTTCTCTGATCGGGATGCATATTGGCGCCTTTTGCATGCGGCCAAAGACCATGTGCACCACCTTAACCCAAGGCAAGGTGTCTTTGGGGTCCAACCGGGCGCCGCGATTCGCAGCTTTTGGCGCGCAAACCCGCGCGATAGTGGTAGTGTCAGGCTGCAGCCGGACTGCAGACCGGCAGATGCAGCATGCGGTGGAAGGTGGAAGGTGGAAGCGGGTTGACTATTGAATCATTTCTACGCATAGCGCTAAGTGCTGCTTTTTCCTCTCTTCGCTCATGTCCATCAGCCTGCGCCCCGTCACGGCCGACAATTTTGACAGCCGCAGCGAACTGCCACTGCCACCCCAGCAGCGCGACTACCTCGACAGCAACGATTCGCGATGAACGTAGGCAAGGTCAGCAAGGTGGGCAAGTCGGGCAAGAATGCGCAAGATGCGCTAAGCTGCATCCGCCCTACCACTTTACAAGGACTAGCATGACCCTGATCGTCGTCGCCACCATCGATGCCCACACCGACCATATCGACGCCGTGCGCGTCGCCCTGGAAACCGTCGTCCCACCGAGCCGCGCCGAAAGCACCTGCCTGCGCTACGAATTACACCTCGACAACAAGATGCCGACACGCTTCATCATGCTCGAAGAATGGGCCGACAAGGCGGCGCTGACGGCGCACGAAGCGACGCCCCACTTCAAGGCGCTGGTGGCCGCCGTGGGCGACAAAGTCGTCAAGATCGACGTGGCGGAGTTAAGCAAGCTGAAGTAAGGCGCACGCTGAAATTCAATCGCGCGTTGCCCAAAGAAAGTTGTCACTTATAATCTGGCAACTTTTTTCATGGCATATCATGACCGTACTTTCCTCGATACACGGCGCTTGCGCCGCAGCCGTCTTGGCGCTCTGTACCAGTGCCGCCGCGCAAGCGCCCATGCCCAAGCTGGTGGGCGAGTACCAGTTGCTCTCGTCGAGCACCGTGCCACCGAGCAGCTGGGGCTATTCCAAGGCCCGTGTTTCCATCAAGCAGCTCGATGACCAGCATCTGTTGATACTGCTCGCCTGCGAATGGAAACGCGAACCGAAGGCCGTCTGCGGCGACTATTTCTATGCCCAGTGGCGCGACGACGGCTTATATCTGCAGGATATGAACACTTTCGCCATGCGCCTGTATTTCGATCCAGCGTCACACAAGCTCACCATCATTTCGCGCGGCGCCGATGCCAAGCAAAGCGTGCGCCACGAGGTGTTCAGCGCAACGACCGCGCCACTCGTCGACCCGGCGCTGGCGCGGCGCATGAAGCGCGAGCAAGCGAATGCCGACAGCAAGGAAAACCGGCGCGTGTTCGGCCCCTACACCAAGTGGGACTACCGGGAAAACCGCATTGAATTCCAGCGCCAGGACGTCACGGCGCAGTAATATCGCGCTTGCGGCATGCACACCGTACAAGCGCGCGCGGGGCCGGATCGCCGTGTTTTATGCGCCTGTTTTATGCGCCTGTTTGATGCTCCTGCCTGATGGTCCTCTTTTAAAGGGTATCGAGCCTGTCGAGCATCGTGGCCGCCTGCTGCCGGAAGGCGGCGATCGCCTCCGCGTCCATCTTTTCCAGCTGGCGATAGGCCATGCCGATGCGGGGATTGCGTTCCAGGGTGTCCGCATTGCGGTGGAAGAAATCCCAGTACAGGGCATTGAAGGGACAGGCGCGCTCGCCGATGCGCGCCTTTTTATCGTAATGGCAGCCTTTGCAATAATCGCCCATGCGGTCGATATACGCAGCGCTGGAGACATACGGCTTGGTCGCCAGCAGGCCGCCGTCGGCGAACTGGCTCATGCCGACGGTGTTGGGCAGCTCGACCCACTCGAAGGCGTCGATATAGATGCCCAGGTACCAGCCATGCACCTTGGCTGGATCCAGACCGGCCAGTAGCGCGAAATTGCCGATCACCATCAGGCGCTGGATGTGATGCGCGTGCGCCTGCTCCAGCGACTGGGTAATCGCCTGCGACAGGCAATGCATCTTCGTCTTGCCATCCCAAAACCATGCCGGCAGCGGGCGCGTGTGGCCAAAGAAATTCTTCTCCGCATAGCCGGGCATATTGGCCCAATAAACACCGCGCACATACTCGCGCCACCCCAATATCTGGCGGATGAAACCCTCGACTGCGGCCAGCGGAGCATGGCCGGCGTGATACGCCGCCTGCGCCCTGGCGACGACTTCGCGTGGCGACAGCATTTTGACATTGAGCGCAAACGACAGCAGGGAATGAAACAAGCGCCAGGCCTTGCTGCTCATCGCATCCTGGAAATCGCCAAAATACGGTAATGCCCGGCCGATGAAGGCATCGAGCTGCTGCAGCGCTTCATCGCGATTCAGCGCCCACGCCAGTTGGTCGGCCTTGGGGTTGCCGAAGCTGTTGACGCCTGCGGCGACGATGGATGCCCATAATTGCCCATGGTCGTGCAGCGTGCGCGCATCTTGCGGCTCGGCAGGCGTGCCGCGCCAGGGCTTGCGGTTATCGTGATCGAAGTTCCACTGGCCGCCAACGGGCTTCTTCGCGTCTTCCATCAGCACCTGATGCTTGCTGCGCATCTGACGGTAGAAAAACTCCATCAGCCATTGCTTGCGTCCGGCGAAAATATCGGCTGCCTCGTTGCGTGTCGTATAAAAATGCTCGCTGTCGACCATCCGCCAGGGGACGGCCGAGCGTCTTCCCGCCTGGTAAAGCTGCTGGTCCAGGCGCCACTCGTCGGGTTGCTGGTATTCGAAGGCGCTAGCGTCATAACGGGTAATCAGCGCTTCAATATTGTCCGGTATCGAGCGCCTGCTTTCCGCCTCGTCGATGGCGATGTAATGCACGTTGTGGCCGAGCTGACGCAACTGGCGCGCCAATTCGCGCATGGCAGCGAAGATCGCCAGGATTTTCTGCGCATGGTGCAGCACATAATCGGTTTCCTGCCTGACCTCCATCAAGACATAGATGGTGGCGGCATCGACTTCGGTGAACCAGCGGTGCTGGGCATTGAGCTGGTCGCCGAGTATCAGGCGCAGCGTGGGCTTGGTTGAGGTCATGATTATTCTATGCAATGGTTGAATTGGCCGGAGTGGCGTCGCTTATCCTTGCGGTGCCGGCTGCGGCGCGGAAGCAGGAACGGGCGCGGGAGCGGGCTCGGGCTGCGCCTTGCCATGCGTTTCCTGCTCGGCTTCGACCGGCATGGCCAGCGGTGCCGACGGCACGCCTTCTTGCAACAATTCTCCCGGCTCTTCCACCGGTTCGTCCTGTGCTTCCTCGACCGGCTGCACAGCGCGCAGCGGCGGTGGTGGCTTGCCACCGGGGAAGATGGCGTCACGCGACAGTTTGCCCGTGTCCAGCGCCGTCTTGAAGAAGTCGCCCACCACCAGCACGGCATTATGGCCGCCCTGCCCCCAGTAATTGCTGCGCATGCTCACCCTGGCGTCGTTAAAGCCGACCCAGGCGCCGCCCACCAGTTCCGGGTGCATTAAAATGAACCAGCCATCGGCATTGTTTTGCGTGGTGCCGCTCTTGCCCGCGACGTCGGAGCGGATGCCGAAGCGGCTGCGGATGGCCGTGCCCGTACCGCGGTCGATCACGCCGCGCATCATGTCCGTCAGGATGGCTGCCGATGCCGCCTGCATGGCGCGCTTGGGTTTGTCTTCGCCGAAACGGGCGATGACCTTGCCCTCGCGGTCCGTGATGTGCGTGACGACGAACGGCAGGCGCGCCTCGCCCTGGGCGGCAATGCTGGCGTAGGCGTTGACCATTTCCAGCAAGGTCACGGGACTGGTGCCCAGCGCCAGCGACGGCACTTTTTCCAGCTTGCTGTCACGGATGCCCAGCGCGCGCGCCAGCTTGATGATGGGAGGCAAGCCAACATCCTGCATCACTTGCGCCGTGATCGTGTTTTTCGAGTAGACGAGGCCATCGCGCATACTCATGTCGCGCCCTGTGGTGCCGCTCATGTCGGTCGGGCGCCATAGCGTGCCGTCGGCCGCCTTGATATCCGTCACGGCATCGCGGTAGACGTGCTCGGGGCTCAAGCCTTTTTCCAGCGCAGCGCCATACACGATGGGTTTGAAGGTGGAACCGGGCTGGCGCGCCGCCTGCGATACATGGTCGAATTGTTCACGCGCAAAGTCGCGGCTGCCGACCCAGGCGCGCACGGCGCCCGTGGCCGGGTCCATGGCCGCAAAACCCGCTTCCAGGCGCGTTTTCGACTTGCGCAGGGCGGCCATGAAGGCGCGGTCGCCCTTCAGCTGTGCCAGCGCCGCCTCGGGCGCGGCGCCGGTGCCTGTCAGCTTGCGGTAGTCGGCCGATTCGCGCACGAAGGCGTCCAGCAGGGCCGGATGCGATTTCCAGAAATAATCGAACGGCACGCTGCCCGCCTGCATGCCCGCATACATGCCGGTCGAGGTGGACGACGGCATGCCCGCGCGGCTCCATTCCACGTCGGCAATCGCCTGCAAGGCATTCGCCTGGCGTTCCACGGCGCGCTCGGCCGCCTGCTGCAAAGCATGGTCGAGCGTGGTGTGCACCACCAGCGCATCGAGTGCCAGGTTGTAGTCGTTCTCGTCGGCCCAGTCGATCAACCACTTGCGCACATAGGCCGTGAAATGGCTGTCCGACTGCGCCCGCTCGCTCTGGCGTTCGAAATGCAGGCGCAGCGGGCGCTTGAGCAACTGTTTGTAGCGCGCCTCGTCGATGACAGCATGTTTGCGCATCTGCCCCAGCACCACATTGCGCCGCTGCAGCGAGCGTTCGGGATTGCCGACAGGATTGTAGTAATTTGTGCCCTTGAGCATGCCGACCAGGGTGGCGCTTTCCAGGATGTCGAGGCGCGACGCGGACTTGTCGAAATACGTGCGGGCCGCCATCTCGATGCCATAGGTGTTGTACAGGAAGGGCACGGTGTTCAAATACGCTTCCAGGATTTCCGTTTTGCTGTAGGTGGCCTCGATCTTCAGCGCCGTGATCAGCTCCTTGAGCTTGCGGTTCAGGTTGCGCGAGCGGCCTATTTCCTCTGGAAACATATTACGCGCCAGTTGCTGCGTGATGGTGGAGCCTCCCTGGGGCTTGCCACCGGCCGTGTGCACAATGGCGCCGGCCGTGCGGGTGAAGTCGATGCCATGGTGGTCGTAGAAGCGATGGTCTTCCGTGGCAATGAGCGCGCTGATCACATTGGGCGAAATCTGCTGCAAGCTGACGCGTTCCTGCAAACCCTGATCGAAGCGGGCCAATTCCTTGCCATCGGCGCTAACCATGCTGCTCGGTGCGGCCGCGCGCGCCTGGCGCAAGTCGTGGATGCTGGGCGTCAAGGGTATCAACAGCAGCAAGTATACGACCAGCAGCGCCAGCACGGCCAGCATCAACCATGAGGCCAGCACCAGCGCGCGCCGCACCGGCGGCAAGGTCATCAAGTACGCATGGCCGCGCCGGTACAGCAGCACTGCCTTTACCCACGCCACACCGGCCAGGCGCCTCCCCTGCGCGCGCGCCTGTATCAACGCCTGCCGCGCTTTTGCCTGAAACTGCTCCGTGCCTGATGCCATGCTTGTAACCTTGTCTGATGCCGGATGATCCGTTTTCGCAAGTATATAGGGCGGGCAATGTGGCGGGATGGAAATAAGTAAGCGCAAGGACGGAAGATGACAGGATTATTGCCCAGACTGCGTCCCGCGTATAAAAGCGTATTCCACCAGCAGCAGGGCGGCGCCCATCTGCGCACCACCAAACTTATCCTTATCCTTAGTCATTACGTGCAGGCGCTGGCCGTCACTTCTGCGCCTGCTCCAGCAAGGCTGGCAATGCTTTCAGCATGGCGTCGCGCGTGCGCAGGCCCGCCGATGGCAGGCTTTTCTGCTCGTCCTGCACCAGGCGCGCAAAAACGATGCTGCGCTCGCCCTTGCTGGCCCAGCCCACGAACCAGCCGTAGCCATGCGCTTCGTCAAAGCTGCCATCGGCCTGGCGCGGGAAGGCCGTGCCCGTCTTGCCATGCACTTGCCAGCCACCCACGTCCGCCAGGCGCGTCAGACGCTGCGTTTCCTGCATCGCCTGCCTGCTCACGGGCAGCTGGTAATTGACCAGTTTGCGCAGAAACCCCAGCTGTTCCAACGGTGAAATTTTCAAGGAGGAACTGATCCACGAGCGCTCCAGGCTATTCTCCTTGCCCTTGTCGCCCGACACATCGGCATTGCCATAGCCGAGCGCCCGCGTGTATTTCTGGAACCGCTCGGCACCCAGCGCCTGCGTGATCTGCTGCGAATACCAGAGCACGCCATACTGCATCCAGCGCGACGGGTCCGTCTCCTGGCGCCACGCTTCGCCGCCCCAGTCCACATAGCCCTGGCGATACGGCAGGGTCGGCTGGTGCTGGTCCTTGAGGACACCGGCGTCATAGCCCATCAGGCTGAGCGCGATCTTGAACGTCGAGGCAGGGGTGACGCGGTCGATGCAATTACCTTCCTGCAGCAAGACGGCGCCCGTTTTGGCGTCGGCCATGGCGGTGCAAATGGTAGCGGCCTGGACATGCGAGGCGGCCAGAACGGTGCCTGTCAAGCCGAGGATAAACTGGGAAAATACGCGATGTTTCATGGGCCTCCGGGGTTGGGGGAGCAGGACAAAGCGAAATTGTACCGGGCAGCGCGACGCGGTGCCAGCGACCATCGACCACCGTGAGCGTGTGATCCTGCCAACTAGCGTCCTGCCGGCGCGCCCGGTTGGCGTTCGCGCTTCAGGTGCGCCTCTTCCAGTTCGTCCATGCCCAGCTTTTCCTCGTCGATCAGCGCATGTTCGCGTCGTTCGCGCTCCAGTTCCTCTTCCAGGCCACCTTCGCCAGGGCCCTGCGTGATTTTTTCCGGCATGCTGTCGTCCTCTGCGGTGCTTGAATGAAAAGTTCAGGCGAGCTGACCCGCCTGCGCCACGGCATCGTGCGGATGCAAGCTTTCCATATGCCGTACGGTAACACGCGCCTGCGCATGGTGTGGCAGCGCCGCCTGCACGCGGCGCGCCGCGTCTTCCACATACATCAGATTAGCACCATTCAAGCGCGCAAACGCCTGCTCGTCGGCCCGTTTCACGGCCGTTTGCAGCGGCGTCGCCAGCGCCGCTTCCACCAGGTCGATCAGCGGAAACAAATCGAGCTGCGCCTGTTGCGTTAATGGCACGGTCACCGTCGCCGTGCTGCGCTGGCTGTGCGGCGTGGCCAGGCTGGCATGCTCTTGCAGCCAGTCGCGGGCGGCTGCGGCGTCGACGCTTGCGCTGCCGAACTGCGCCGCAAAGGCGTCAGCCAGCAACTGCCGCGCCAGTGCCGCCGAACATGGACAGGTCGACGAATAGCCGATCTCCACCGTCAGTGACAGGGCAAAGCCCTGCGGGGAGCAACTGGCCTGCAGGCGCACGGGATACGACTTCCAACCCGACAGTCCTGCCGTCAACAGCGCCGGCTGGCGCCGCAGCACGGGGAACGCCAGCGCCAGGCGCGCCTGCGTGCTGCCGCAATCGGCGTGGCTGTCCACCATGCGCCGCAACACGGCGGCCAGGACAGCGGCATCGAGCGGCTGCGCGGCGGCAAACGCATCGAGCAGCAGATACAGGCGCGACATGTGGATGCCCTTGATGTGCGGGTCCGGCAAATCGACTTGCACGTCGGCGCAGGCATGCACTTGTTGTACCTGCCCGCCCTCCTCGATCCACAGCGGCAAGGCGATGCCCTGCATGCCGACCCAGTCCAGTGGTATGGGATGGCCGAGATGGGGGCCGGCTGCCACGTCGGGCAGAGGCAAGGAAAGGGAATCGCGCGTCATGCTCATGGCTCCATATGCAAACAAGTTGCATATAATGCAGAGAAAAACGTCAACTTGCAAGTTACTTGCATTAAACGGGTGTTACAGGCATAGCAGGCATGGCATGCGCTGCCTGGCGCCAGCTCAGCTAGCCTTGCGAAACGTCAAATTGATACGCTGTGCCCCCAGCAGCGCGTGTTCGCCCTCTTTCAGGGGTGCCACGCCGTGAAAGCGCAGGCGGTCGGCGCCGCCCCATACCACCACGTCGCCATGCAACAAGGCGATGCGCGCAGCCTTGTCGGCGCGCGCCGCCCCGCCGAACAGGAAGATGGCAGGCAAGCCCAGTGAGACCGAAACGATGGGCGCGGTGAAATCGCATTCATCGCGGTCCTGGTGCAGGGCCATGCGCGCACCGGGCACATAACGGTTGACCAGGCAGGCGTCGGGCGTGAAGCCCGGATAGCCGGCAGCCAGCGCCGCCTGCTGGGCCAGGCGCAGGAACACGGGCGGCATCGGCGGCCAGGGTCGGCTGCTTTCCGGATCGAGCCGCACGTAGCGGTAGCCGCGTCCATCCGTGATCCAGCCCTGGGCGCCGCAATTGCTCATGGCCACGGACATGCGCAAGCCGCCCGGCGTGGCCATATGGCGCAGGGGCGAGGCCAGCACAATGGCCTCCAGCGCCGGCAGCAGCTGGTCCAGATAAGGCAGGGCAAAAGCGCGCAACAAGACCGACGCGCAACTGCCCGGCACCAGCGGCGCAGGAGCGGCAGGGGCTTGCTCTTCATCGGCAAAAAGGGAGAGGTTCATGCCACTTATTGTAGGCGCAGCATGGAAAAAGCGCACGCGCCTGCCCCATGGCTGCGCTACCGTGGCATTTCCAGCCGCAGCCTGCGGCGCCGACGGTGGATCATTACGCCGCTTTGCTGCACGCCCTCGCGCAGCAAGAAGCAACCCTGCCAGTCGAACGCCGCGCCAACGCTGCAGCGCTTTTCGCGCGCGAGTGCGCGCAATATTTGCCAGCATGATAGCGTGCCGCCAGCGCAGCATGCTGCAGTTTGCGCGCCGTTCGGCGAAGATACATGGCGTTTCTTGCCAGCCCGCAGTGCAACATGCATTTCGCTCCTGATTTGCGCGTGCATGCTTTAGAATCAGCCACCTCAGCCCCGTAAAAACAGGATAAAACATATGACGGCAGTCGGGAATACCGAACCACAAGAGCTCAAGCGCGGCCTGAAAAGCCGCCACATCCAGCTCATCGCCCTGGGCGGCGCCATCGGCACCGGCCTGTTTCTCGGCATCGCGCAAACCATCAAGATGGCCGGCCCTTCCGTGCTGCTCGGCTATGGCATCGCCGGCGTCATCGCCTTTCTGATCATGCGCCAGCTGGGCGAGATGGTAGTCGACGAGCCCGTGGCCGGCTCCTTCAGCTATTTTGCCGACAAATACTGCGGCCACCTGCCCGGTTTCCTGTCTGGCTGGAATTACTGGGTCCTGTATGTGCTGGTGAGCATGGCAGAACTGACGGCCGTCGGCATCTATGTGCAGTACTGGTGGCCGGACGTGCCCACCTGGGTCTCAGCGCTCATCTTTTTTTGCGCCATCAACGCCATCAGTTTATTGAATGTCAAAGCCTTCGGCGAGATGGAATTCTGGTTCGCCATCATCAAGGTGGTCGCCATTATCGGCATGATCGTTTTCGGCGCCTGGCTGCTCGCTTCCGGCAACGCCGGTCCGCAGGCGTCGGTGGCCAACCTGTGGCAGCACGGCGGCTTCTTCCCGAATGGCTGGCAGGGCCTGGTGATGGCCATGGCCGTCATCATGTTCTCGTTCGGCGGCCTGGAACTGGTGGGCATCACGGCGGCCGAGGCCGATGACCCGAGCACGACGATTCCGCGCGCCACCAACCAGGCCATCTACCGCATCCTGATTTTCTATATTGGCGCGCTGGGCATTTTGTTGTCGCTATACCCTTGGCAAAACGTCGTCACCGGCGGCAGCCCCTTCGTGCTGATCTTCCATGCACTCGACAGCAACCTGGTGGCCACGGCGCTGAACGTGGTGGTGCTGACGGCCGCCCTGTCCGTCTACAACAGCGGCGTGTACTGCAACACGCGCATGCTGTTCGGCCTGGCCAAGCAAGGCAATGCGCCGCGCGCCCTGCTGCGCCTGAACCGCCGTGGCGTACCGCTCGCTGCGCTGGGCGTGTCGGCCCTGGCCACGGGCGCCTGCGTGGTGGTCAATTACTTCATGCCCGGCGAAGCGTTCGAAGTGCTGATGGGCCTGGTGGTCTCGGCACTGATCATCAACTGGGCCATGATCAGCTGGATACACCTGCGTTTCCGCGCACAAAAAAAGGCCGAGGGCAAGACGACGCTGTTCCAGAGCCTGGGCTACCCATTCACCAATTACCTGTGCCTGGTTTTCCTGGCCGGCATTTTGGTGATCATGTACCTGACACCGGGCCTGCGCGTCTCCGTCTACCTGATTCCCGTGTGGCTGTGCGCCCTGGGCATCGGTTACTGGATCAGGCAAAGCAAGGCCAAGGCCTAGGCGGCTTTACGCTGAATCAAGCAAAAAACAAACCAGCAAAAAGCCCGCCTTCGCAAGAAGGCGGGCTTTTTTGTCGTTGACGCTGCACCAGAGGCAGCACACTAAGCAGACTCAACGCTGTCAGCCTCGCCCTGCTCCGGCAGCACATCGGTCCATGCAAAATATGAAATATGAAATATGAAATATGAAATGCAAGGCCATGAATAAAAAATAATATTGCAATATTTTTATGATTACCCTGCATCGCGCTCTGCCGCCACGCCCGGATTGGGGTATGTTCGGCATATAGCGCACGTCCTCACTGTTGCCGCAAGTAAATTTATACTGTTGCTCAAATGCCGAAAGTGACTATGTGTGACATTTCCCGTACTCGCAATCACTATGATCGCTGAGAACACCGCAACACATCCGCATTCGCTGATACGTAACATCAAGCACGGCCCTAAGGAGACAGCATGAGACTTTTGAACTTAACGATAGCCAAGCGGCTCGGCCTGGGTTTTGGCCTGGTCGCCTTACTCCTGTTACTGATCATCACGCTGGGGCTAGCCAGCATGAAGCAAATCCAGGACCGCATGGATGAGGCAACCAAGGTCAACAACGTTGAAACCAGGCTGGCGCAAACTATGGACTTGACAGTCACCGAGCGGGCGTTGGCGCTACGCAATCTTATTTTGCTGAAAGAAGAGAAGGAAATCAAGATCGAGGTCGAGCGCATCGCGGCGCAGGAAAAGAAATATGCCGCCGCACAACAAAAGCTGGGAGAAATGTTCAGCAAATTGGGCGGCACATCGACCGAAGAAAGAAATCTGCTCGAACAGATCCGCCAGCAGAGCGAGCTGGCCGGCCCCTTCATCCAACGGGCCGCTACGCTGGCGCTGAGTCAAAAGCAGGAAGAGGCCTATCAACTGCTGCGCTATGAATTCCGCCCCGTGCAAAAGCGCTGGTGGGAATTGTTGCGCACCTTGATCGCGCTCGAAGAAAAGCAAAATAGCGAAGCTACTACCATCGCCGAGGAGGCTTATAACCAGGCGCGCCTGATGATGCTGAGCATAGGCTCGCTGGCACTGGTCGTGAGCCTGCTGGCCGCGGTGCTGATCACGCGCAGCGTGACGCGTCAACTCGGTTGCGAGCCCGACGAGGCAGCCGAGATCGCCGGGCAGATCGCCAGTGGCAACTTGGTTGTGCCCATCCATACTCGCGCCGGCGACACGCACAGCCTGCTGTTCGCCATGCAGTCGATGCGCGACAGCCTGGCGAAAATCGTCCAGCAAGTCCATACCAGCACCGAGACGATCTCCACGGCGGCGGGGCAAATCGCCATGGGCAACCTGGACTTGTCTTCGCGCACGGAACAACAGGCCAGCACGCTGGAACAAACCGCTTCCTCGATGGAAGAATTGACCAGCACCGTGCGCATTAACACCGACCATGCGCGCCAAGCCAACGGGCTGGCCGAATCGGCCTCCGATGTCGCTACCAAAGGCGGCGCCGTGGTGGCGCAGGTGGTCGACACCATGGCGGCGATCGATGTCTCGGCCCGCAAGATTGTCGACATTATCGCCGTGATCGACGGCATCGCCTTCCAGACCAATATCCTGGCGCTGAACGCGGCAGTCGAGGCAGCCCGCGCCGGGGAACAGGGGCGCGGCTTTGCCGTGGTGGCTACCGAGGTACGCAATCTGGCGCAGCGCTCGGCAGCAGCAGCGAAGGAAATCAAGGAATTGATCGGCGATTCGGTCGACAAGGTGCAGGCCGGCAACCGGCTGGTCGAACAGGCCGGCTCGACCATGCACGAGGTCGTCGCCAGCGTGCGACGCGTCACCGGCATCATGTCCGAAATGCTCTCCTCCAGCCAGGAACAATCGACAGGTATCGAGCAAATTAATATGGCCGTGACGCAAATGGACAATGTGACGCAGCAAAATGCGGCACTGGTCGAGGAAGCGGCCGCCGCCGCGCAGGCGATGCAGGCACAGGTCAACAGCCTGAACGAGGTAGTCAGCGTCTTTAGTCTGGGCAACATCGCTAGCGTGCGCGCGGCACCGCCGCGCGTGTCTAGCCGCCCGCCAGCGCCACCGCCAGCGGCGAGGCACACGCTCGCCACGGCAAAGCCGGCCCGTTCCGCCGTCGCCAAGCCCAGCGAAATCGAGTGGGAACAGTTTTAAAGCGGCAACATAGGAGTGAGGCATATGGGTAAATTGGAACAGGTCGTCGCTGCAAGCGAAGTAGCGCAACACATCTTCCCGCATGCGGGCCATGTCGACAAAGAGCAGCGGGCCCTGCTGGCCCGCCAGCACGCCGCGACGCTCTGGCTTACCGGCCTGAGCGGCGCAGGCAAGTCGACGCTGGCCTACGCGCTGGAGAGGCGGCTGCTGGCGGAGGGACGCCTCGCCTACGTGCTTGACGGCGACAATATGCGGCACCACCTGAATGGCGACCTGGGTTTCTCTCCCCGCGACCGCCAGGAAAACATCCGCCGCAGCGCCGTCATCGCCAGGCTGATGAACGACGCCGGCATGATGGTCATCTGCGCCTTCATCTCGCCGCTGCGCAGCGACCGCGAGATCGCGCGCCAGATCATCGGCTGCGACAATTTTATCGAAGCCTACATCAGTACGCCGTGCGCGCTGTGCGAGGAGCGCGATCCCAAAGGACTGTACAAGAAAGCGCGCGCCGGCCTGATACCGGCCTTTACGGGCGTCTCCGCGCCGTATGAGGCGCCGCTGGCGCCAGCGCTATCGCTCGATACGGCCGCACTGTCGCTGGAACAGGCTTGCGAACAGCTATTCCAGCAGCTTTGCCCGCGCTTCATCTGATGTCGCGCGGCTACCTTTTTCGAGGAATGATGAGATGAATAGCAGCTCCCCTTCGGGCACCGGCGCGCGCCCGCGCCCGGTCATGATGATCCCCCTGCGCCGCTGCGGCAGCCATGCCCTGCGCCTGCGCCTGAACCTGTCGCCGCAGTTTTATTCGCCGTATCCGCTGCACCTGATCGATATGATGCCGCTGCTGCCCCTGTACGGCGACTTGCGCGACGACCGTGCCTACTTTCGCCTGGTGGTCGATGTGGTGGGCCTGGCGGCGGTCAGCATGGTCAAGTGGCCGGGCGTCGTCTTCGATCCGGTGGAACTGTTCGAGACGCTGCGCGAGCAGCCGCGCAGCATCCACCGCGTGGCATGGGAACTACTGCTGCGCGCCGGAGAACGCCACCAGGCCCAGGTGGTAATGGACAAGTCGCTCGACAGCGTGCACTACGCCGATGACCTCATGGAGCTGTATCCAGACATGCTGTTCCTGAATGTGGTGCGCGATCCGCGCGCGCAAGTGGCGTCGATGAACCGCGCCATCATCCACGATTTCGACACCTTGCTCAATACCAGGACCTGGCTGGCAGCCCATGTGGCAGCTGACCATGTCATGCAGCGCTATGGGCAGCGCGTGCTGACCATACGCTATGAAGATTTCCTCTCGCGGCAACAGGAGACGCTGGAAACGGTCTGCCATTTCCTCGGCATCAACTTCCTGCCGCAGATGCTCGACGTCGCCGCCTCGGCGGAAGCGCGGCAAATCGCGCAGTTGTCGTCGCTCTGGTCGGCCAACTGCTATGCGCCGATCGCGGCCAATATCGACAAATTCCGGCAGCAACTATCGGATGACGATATCGAGCTCATCGAAACGCTCACCGGAGCGTATATGGACCGCTACGGCTACACGCGTCTCAGCGGCGGTGACGCCAGCATCACGCCCGCGCTCATCGAGATGGCCGGCGTGCGCTCGGCGCAAGGACGCGAACGTGCCTGGAGCGACCTGGAAGAGGATAATTTTCGCGACTACGTGCTGCGCCGTTGCCGCGCCGACTATCTGACACAGTTACATGCACGGCTCAGCCAGAGCGGCGGCGCGGCCGACAGCGGCAGCATCGTCACGCTCGATCAGCTCGACCCGAAGGCGTTTGTCGTCAACGATTAATATTCTGGCGCAGCGCAGACATCGGGCCATGGCCGCTTGCGGGCTGCACACTGCGGCGCAATGAAAAACGCCGCCGGGATCACTCCCGGCGGCGTTTTTTATCCTGCAGCAGTCAAGCACTGACTGCCTGTCAGGACGGCATCAGATGCTGTCGAGCACCGCATTCAGGCTGGCGCTAGGACGCATGACCGCTTCCGTCTTCGCCGGATCGGGCAGATAGTAACCGCCGATATCCATTTCCTTGCCTTGCACTGCTTTCAGCTCGGCGACAATCTTCTCTTCATTCTCGGCCAGGGCTTTTGCCAATGGCGCGAAGTGTGCTGCCAGCTGCGCATCATCTTTCTGCGCTTCCAGCGCTTGCGCCCAGTACATGGCCAGATAGAAATGGCTGCCGCGATTGTCGAGCTCACCAGTGCGTGGCGATGGCGACTTATTGTTGTCAAGCAGCTTGCCGGTGGCTTCATCGAGGGTTTTCGCGAGGATTTTAGCCTTCGCATTGCCCGTCTTGATGCCCATGTCTTCCAGCGACACGGCCAGGGCCAGGAATTCACCGAGCGAATCCCAGCGCAAATGGTTTTCTTCCACCAGTTGCTTGACGTGTTTAGGTGCCGAACCGCCAGCGCCCGTTTCGTACATGCCGCCACCGGCCATCAACGGCACGATCGAGAGCATCTTGGCGCTGGTGCCCAGTTCCAGGATCGGGAACAGGTCGGTCAGATAATCGCGCAAGATGTTGCCCGTTACCGAGATGGTATCGAGGCCACGGAAGGCGCGCTCCAGGGTGTAGCGCATGGCGCGCGTCTGCGACATGATCTGGATTTCCAGGCCCTTGGTGTCGTGCTCCTTCAGGTACACCTGTACCTTCTTGATGACTTCGTTCTCGTGCGGACGGTAAGAATCGAGCCAGAACACGGCAGGCATGCCCGAGTTGCGCGCGCGGGTGACGGCCAGCTTGACCCAGTCGCGGATCGGCGCGTCCTTGACCTGGCACATGCGCCAGATGTCGCCCTCTTCCACCGTTTGCGTCAGCAGCACTTCGCCCGTTTCGATGTCGGTGATGTTGGCAATGCCGCCTTCAGGCACTTCAAACGTCTTGTCGTGCGAACCGTATTCTTCCGCTTGCTGCGCCATCAGGCCCACGTTCGGCACGGTGCCCATGGTCTTCGGATCGAAGTTGCCATGCCATTTGCAAAAGCCGATCATTTCCTGGTAGATGCGCGCGAAAGTCGATTCCGGCATGACTGCCTTGACGTCTTTCGGACGGCCGTCGGCGCCCCACATCTTGCCGCCGATACGGATCATGGCAGGCATCGACGCATCGACGATGATGTCGTTCGGCGAATGGAAGTTGGTGATGCCCTTGGCCGAATCGACCATGGCCAATTCCGGACGATGCGCGTGGCAGGCGTGCAAATCTTTCAGCACTTCATCTTTTTGCGACGCTGGCAGGGTCTCGATCTTGTCGTACAGGTTGCTCATGCCATTGTTGACATTCACGCCCAGCTTGTCGAACAGGTCTGCGTGCTTGGCGAACGCGTCCTTGTAGAAAATGCGTACGCAGTGGCCGAAGACGATAGGATGCGACACCTTCATCATGGTCGCCTTGACGTGCAGCGAGAACATCACGCCGGTCTTGAAGGCGTCGTCGATTTCCTTCTCGTAGAACTCCAGCAGCGCTTTCTTGCTCATGAACATGCTGTCGATGATTTCGCCCGCTTGCAGGGAAACCTTGGGTTTCAGCACGATAGTCTTGCCCGAGGCGGTGACCAGTTCCATCTTCACATCGCGGGCCTTTTCCAGGGTCAGCGATTTTTCGCCATGGTAAAAGTCGCCATGATGCATGTGCGAGACGTGGGTTTGCGACGCCTGGCTCCACTCGCCCATCGAATGCGGGTGCTTGCGGGCGAACTCTTTGACCGCCTTCGGTGCGCGGCGGTCGGAATTGCCTTCACGCAGCACTGGGTTGACCGAGCTGCCGATGCACTTGCCGTAACGGGCCTTCAAGGCTTTTTCTTCTTCCGTCTTGGCATCTTCCGGATAGTCGGGCAGCTTGTAGCCACGGGCTTGCAATTCGCGCACGCAGGCGATCAATTGACCCTGGGAAGCACTGATGTTAGGCAGCTTGATGATGTTGGTGTCCGGATTCTGGGTCAATTTGCCCAGTTCAGCCAGAGTATTCGGGACTTTTTGCGCGTCCGTCAGGAATTCGGGAAATTCGGCCAGTACACGCGAGGCCACCGAGATATCGCTGGCGACGACGTCCACGCCAGCGGGCGCGGTGAATTTTTTGATGATTGGCAGCAGGGAATACGTCGCGAGCAGCGGCGCCTCGTCAGTCAGCGTGTAGATGATTTTGGATTTTTGTGTTGCCATGTTCATTCCCTTGTATGCGGTGATGCCTGGTGGTTAACTTTCTTCATTCCAAACACAGGACGGTTAGCCTTGCTTTGGACGGCTAGTGTGCCGGCGGTGACGCCGTGCTTGCCCACCACGTATTTTAGACTGTCCTGCCGCTGTTTGTGTATCCGATGGGGACGAATCTTATATAAGACAGCAAATATCTGAAGCAGCCAGTGATATATGACGGTTTTACGCGCGACAAGATATGGCTGCGGACTGGCCGGGCATGTATGCGAGCATAAAGATATAGACAGAAATACACGTATATTTGCGCAAATCGTGTCACTCTCACGCGTTCTGACGATCCCGCGCACGTTCGCCAGCGCCAGGCACAGTTGCAGGGCGATCTAGAACTTACTGGAGAAAGGCTTTTGTGACCGGGCGTTCGACGATGCGGACTTGTCGTCGCACATCGCCATCATCACAGCACGTCCTTGACTTGCCATTTAAAAAATTCTTGGCATGGCGACACCTTATCGGAGAAGGTGTTCCCGAGCTGCGCCCCTTTGAGGCTGGGATATGCCAGATCCGGCATACAAGGCGCAAGGGCTGGCCGACCCGGTGAGAGCACCTGGCCGACCAACCCTTGGAGTCAGTCAGAAAGCAAGCGTGACAGGTGAATCAAGCTTGCTGGCCGCCCTTGCGCTTCTTGCGCAGACGCGCCGCCAACAAACCACCACCGATCAACCACATGGCCATGCTGGAAGGCTCCGGTACCGGCGACACCGCCGACACCCCGACGACTACGGGCCCCAAGTCCCAGCCAAGGTAGCTATAGCCATCAACCTTGCCATCAATGAGATCGGCCAGCGAACGCCCAGCCAGATCGCCATCGAATCTGAACTCGTCGGTGCGCACGAAGCCAAGGTCATAGTTGTATACGTGGACGGTATTGGCACCTTCCAGGAAGTACAAATTATTTTGCTCGAAACCGATCATGTTACCGAGCTTGCCGGTCAGGGATGCGCCACTCCAGCCAGCTGCGCCACCCGAGAATGCAGTCTTCTTGGAATCGAACGCCAGCGTGCCGGTGAAGTAGTTGTAGTAGCTCAAAGTACCATCGACATCCAGCCACACCGATTTATCATCACCCATGGCCAACAGATTGTTGTTACCCAAGAGGCTCTGACCCGCCTGGGGACCGCCAGTCAGGGTCAAAGGATAGGCTCCGCGAGGGACTTCGCCCCACCCCTTGTCGACATACCAATCAGTCCAGTAGTTTTTGTTGGACACGTTTGGATCAACGAAGTTGATGTCCCAGTCTTCGGAGATGTCGTGTGCGCGAACCAGGTTGCTCGAGTTGCCTATCACATTGGGAGAGTTGAGCAAGGCCTTCCACAGGTTGTCGCTGGTGGCCTTGTTATTGCCATCTCCGACGACCAGCTCGGGAAACATCTTGTAGAGCTGCTTGTGGGGACGCACGTCATAGCCCTTGGCCGGATACCACTCTTGGGGATAAATCGTGGCACCATCCTGGTTGTAGCGGACTCCTTCCCTCCAACGCGAGACCTGCGTCCAGTTGTAGTCCGTCGCGGCCTTCGCCTCCATCAGACCAACGGTAGCCAACGCAAAGAACGCCAGCGCCATCTTAATTTTTTTCACCAAAATAATTACCTTTTTGCAAACAAAAATGTTGATATTAAAATACAATTAGTCGGCAGTGGCTTATCACCAACAAGCGGTTGCCATAGACATCGAGCAGGGTCCGCAGGTAGGTGTCGATATTGGTCCCGGCGAACAGAGTCGCCGAAGCAAAATCGCTAATTTATTTGAGCGGGGGGATTGAGCGCACTCACGGGATTGATCGCTACGTAGACACCGTCGCAGGCAGAGTCGACCAAATCGGGCAGGCCGTCGCCATTAACTGGGCGTCAAAAACGGGGAGAGATCTCCGGTTTTTACCGACTGAGACGCAATTTTTTTGGGCGTCGGGACATATTTTACCTAAAAGTCGTTTTTAAGCATTTTCATTACGATTTTTGGCAATTTTGGCACCGGTGGCAACGTGGCACCGGTGGCACCGGGGTCAGGTCCGCCATTACGACACGACCTAAGCCATACCGACATAGGAACCTCTGCGCAATCTCAGTGCCAATATACTTAGCCCAGGCACCATCTAACCATGACACGACCACTACGCCTTGAGTTCGCCGGTGCCCTCTACCACGTTACTTCGCGCGGCGACCGGCGCGGCGCCATTTAGCGGGACGATACTGATCGCCTTGCCTGGCAAGAAGTGCTTGCGTTGGTATGTGAGCGGCACCATTTTGTCGTGCATAGCTTTTGCCAGATGAGCAATCATTATCATCTGCTCGTTGAAACGCTCGAGGCAAATCTGTCGCAGGGCATGCGCCAACTGAATGGCGTGTACACTCAGCATTTCAATCGGCGCCATAAGCTTGTTGGACACGTACTGCAAGGCCGCTACAAAGCTATCTTGGTGCAGAAAGAGAACTATCTATTGGAATTGGCCCGCTACATCGTATTGAATCCAGTCCGCGCGCACATGGTCACGTCCCCCGACGACTGGTACTGGAGTAGCCATCACTACTTTTTGGACGACGCAGCGCCTCCATGTTGGTTAGCATGCGACTGGCTTTTAAGCCATTTCGGCGACACGCGCGACGAGGAAATTGCCAACTACTGTCGGTTTGTCGCGTCCGGAATAGGAAAGGCAAGTCCACTCGCTCGCACCTGTCACCAGATTCTACTTGGCGATGAAACCTTCGTTTCGGCACATCAACAATCGCAGCGTTCCGATGAGTTAAAAGATACGCCAAGGCTGCAGCGCCGCGCTGTCACACTAACATTAGCCCAATACCAGGCCCGCTACAGTGACAGGGACGAGGCGATGGCACGCGCTTATCTGTCGACAGCTTTTACGATGTCTCACACCGCCGCAGCTTTTCACGTCTCGAGCAGGACAGTCAGTCGAGCAGTATCGGCATTTAGAAAAGCGTCACTTGCTGCAGATCGAGACGGCCAAGGCTGAGATCGTGTACGAATGCCGGACATGACCCTAACCCTCCCGTTTCAACATCGCCCAGGACAATCAAGGTCACGGCAAACCAACGCCTACAAGCCCCATAAACACATGGCCTACAAGGTTGCTCGATGGCAGCCTGTTGCTTAACTTGGGTGGATTGCTCACTGACCCCGGCCCTCGTGCCAGACCTGCGTGACTCGGGCCCTCTGCAACCAATCCTCCCAAGTTAAGGAATTCACCTAAAAACTTTAGGAAAATGCGATAAATAGCTTGACATATCAGTCATGAACGGCGTCGCCAGTGAGATTTTTTACCTCGCTGGTTGCCATGTCCCTTACGACCCTTTTTACCGACCTCGCCTTACGATTACAGTCCACCGAATTCCTTGAGTCGGCCAGGCATCCCGAGCATCCCACGGCGTTCACGCGGCGCCGCAAACTGCCATTGCCGTCGCTGGTGGCGCTCATGCTGACCGGCATGCGCATGGGTGTCCAGGCCGAGCTCGACACGTTCTTCGCTCACCTGGCTGGGCAAGCGCAATTGCTGCGTACGGTTTCCGAACAGGCGTTCGCGCAAGCGCGCGCCAAGCTGTCGTTGACCGCCATTCCAGCGCTCAACGACTGGCTCGTTGCACGTGCCGAACAACATGGTTTCGTGCCGCGCTGGCGCCGTTTGCGTCTGGTTGCCGCCGATGCCTCGACGGTGCGTTTCGGCGTGCGCGCCAGCAAGCTCGTGCACGCCGCGCAGCCTGACCAGATTCTATTCGGCCTGTTCCTGCCCGGCGCCGAACTGATGCTGGCGACGTCGTTGCACGGCATCGACGAGTGCGGCGAGCGCCAGATGCTGGCGCAGCATCTGGACCGCCTCTCTAGCGACGACCTGCTGTTGCTGGACCGGGGCTATCCGTCGCGCTGGCTGGTGGCCTTACTCTCGGAGCGCGCCATTTCGTTCTGTATGCGAGTCGACAAAGCCGGCGACGGCGGTTTCGCCTGCGTGCGCGCGTTCATGGACTCCGGCCTCGATGAGCAGGTCGTCACGCTCAGCGCGCCGTCGCGGCGCGACGCCGCCGACTACGACTTCACCTGCACGCCCCAGCGGGTTCGGCTGGTGCGCCACGTCGCCTCCACTGGGGCCGTGCGCGTGTTAATGACCAATTTGTTCGACACCGGCCGTTTCCCGGCCAGCGCCTTCGGCGACCTTTACCACCAGCGCTGGCGCATCGAGGAGGCCTTCAAGCGGCTCAAGTCGCGCCTTCACCTGGAGCATGTCTCAGGCCTGTCGCAACAGGCCGTCGTGCACGATGTCGCCGCCAAAATCATGTGTGACAACCTGCAGGCATTGGTCGCTTTGGCCGCTCATCACCAAGCTGACCTGCGCGCCCTCGATCGTATCAATCACTCTTACGCGCACACCGTTATCAAACGTGCAATGCCAGCGCTGCTGTTCGGGAAAAAAGTCGCCAAACATCTGCGCGAGACGTTCAAGTTGCTTGGAAAGCACACCTATCTTCATCGAGAAAATCAGTCAAAACCACGCAAGCACAGGCCCAAACCTCACAAATTCATGACACAGAAGCCATGCTAAAGGCACAAAAATTCCTTAACTTGGGAAGATTGCCCTTCGACTACTGAAATAAAATTGGCTGGCTATTAGAAATACTTACCTGCGCAAGCTGACCTAACCGTTCGACAAGCGGCTCGCCATCAATGTCAAAGAAGCAGTCCAACAACATTTTAGGACTAAGGCCGAATGTTTTGGCAACTTCTTTTTTCCAATTGGAATTAAATTCGACCCGTGGATAACCACGCATCACTTCTGCGATCTGAGACAATTCAGTAAGCAAGTGACGAGCCTCCTCACTTGTCCATTCGCCATCATTATCTGAATGGGTGTTAAGCACGGGGCAAACTGTACCTGCATTCCCATTTTCAACAGTGGCAACAACAGCGTCACGGAAGAAATTAAAATCCGCATATGAACCTACCTCAACGCCATCCAACTCATTATCATCATCATCAAATACACAAAGATATAGGCCCATATTACGTCCACTCAATATTTATTAATCCGTTCACGCTACGCACGAATTCCCGTAACGACTCGTGGATTTTAGCTGCTTTTGGCAATCGAATAATAAGTATCTTGTTCCGCGTTTTCGCCATATATGTTAGCATTTTTATCTGATAGGTCAAGCGAAGCTGAGACACATTCTTTATTAGATAGACCTTATCACCCACCTCCGCGTCCGCTCTAGCCCCTCTGGGCATTTGGTGCTTGGTATACGAAAATTCCATCAATTACTCACTTAGTAGGTTTAACAACCTTCACTCCCCAAGCATTCAAGTAATCTTGAAACTGGGGATTTACTGGTCGCGTTGTTTGGATCAAAAAAGGCTGACCGTCAATATTTGCTTTGTAGGTTTCCAAACGTAATTGGTATGTCGAATTTAATGCACTCGAACCACCCTTTATTTCAAGATATCCATTCTCAACACCATCAAAAATTGTTCCTTTCGGTTGACCGCCTTTGGTGTACTTTGGCACGCCCACAATATCTTTGAACGTTGAGGAATTAATCTGTTCGGCTGTCGGTCTAAATACGGCATTATTCTTCTCGATGCCAAGTGCTGCGAGCTGTTCGGCCTCATGAAGTTGACCGGCCCTTAGCGGGTTAGCTACTGAGCTATTTGCCCCTTGGGACAAACCTCCGTTTTTTACTGTAGAAACACCTGTATTCTCTACCGCATAGGAAATTACGCCCATACGCTCAGCATACTTAAAAACAGCCTCACCAAGCGCTGGCGCTATCCATTTCGCGCCAATGGCCAAGCCATCATATACATACTTCCCACCTACAGCAATACCACCCAGCGCTTTACCAATCACAAAATCAGTTGCCGCCATCTCCACGCCATCGCGCAAACTGGCGGCCTGGGTATAGTGATAAGTTCCAGCGCGATAATCTGGAATTGCCTGCAGCATCGGCTCATTCTTCGATATCGCATGTGGCAGATTGTTATGATCGTAAAAAACTCTATTGCCATATGAAATAGCTTGATTTGTCAATACATTACAATCTGACGACGTCCCCCCAGCGCAGACCGAAGTCAACAAGGCATCCCGCTCCGCTGACTTTTTCGCCAAAGCTTCGGCGGTTTTACAAGACGGATCACCAGGGCTCTTGCAAGCAGCCCTTGCCGCTTCATACTGCTCCCGCTCCGAATTCTTAATGCCAACCTTGTTGTGATTAAGGTAATTATTTGCAACTTCATTCAACGCACTATTCGCACCAGCCTCACCGCCGACCGCCGCCCCTACCGATGCGCTAGCGGCCAACAATATTGCACTATGTAGTTCTTTCGGAAGACCCAATTTGGCAATTTGATCAGATATCGCTTGTGTCGTGACTTCTGCCGCACCCGCGCCTAATGCCCCACCTCCACCTCCGACAATACCACCGATAACTGTATGCAATGCCGTCTTGGCCAAACCTCCTTCCTTCCAGGTGTCTGCCAGCGCGTCGCTCTGCTGCTGCAATTCTTTCTTCCTGACAGGATCGTTTTCATCATTCGCTTGCTTTGCGAGTTCTTTTGATTCCGCCATGCGTTTGGCCGCATAATCCCCAACCTCCTTCGCCGCGGCAGCAGCAAACGCCGCCGTCACATCCATCGTCGCCTGCAACTTGGCCTTGTCAAAATTATTGCCAATCTTGCCGCTGGAATCCACTCCGGTCGTCACATCACGATTCAGGCCAGCAATAGCTTCGTCCGCTCCCTTGCCCGTCGCTGCACGCTGAGCCGCATCATCGGTGATGACCAGAGTGCCGCCACTAATGCCGCTGCGCGTAGTACTGCTAGCGTTCTCGCTCAGGGAAACAATAGCTGGAAGGCCCACTGTAGTGGCGTCTTTTTTTCCACCGACGTTGGTCAATTTCTTATTCTCTTCGGTCGCCTTGCCGGCTACCGAAAAACCACCCGACACCCCCACACTGCTACCCTTCGATATCGCATGATTAGCGATATCGCTGTGCGTCAGGGTGGCGGTGGTCAGGCTGCTATTTTGCTTGCCTGCCTCGGTGGCGCTGATGACGGCGCCTTTCAAGTCCGTATTGCCGCCGACCTTGATCTGGAAGCCGCCGTCGCCTGCCTTGATGCCACTTTGCTCCTGCACACTGGCGTAGTCGTTGTGCATCTTGCTCTGGCTGTAGCTGCCGCTGACGCTGGCACCGATGCCCATGGTGCCGCTGACGGAGATGCTCTGGTTCTTGCTGTCGAACTTGGCTGTGTCTTGCAAGCTTTCCAGGTTCAAATTGCCCTTGATGTCGGCAATGACCTGATTGGCGCTGGCCACGGCGCCTTTGATGTTGGTGTCGCCGCCGCCGCTGATGACCAGCTTGTCACCCGCGTTCACATGCGTGTTGAGCTGCGTCGTGCCGTCGCCGTCTTCATGCCCCTTGCTGCCGCTAGCGCTGGCCGTGAAGCCGAACGACGCGCCCTTGCTGCTGACGATGGCTTGCACGCCCACCGACGCGCTCAGGCTCGAACTCTTGCTGTGCTGGCTTTCCGTATCCTGCGCCGCCAGCAGGTTGACGTTATTGTCGGCATGCAGGCGAATATCGTTCTTCGCGTTCAGGTCGCTGCCCTGGATCGTGATGTTGCTATCCTTGCCGCCACCCGTAGCCGAGATGTTGATATTGTTGCCCGTCAATACGCTGCCGCTATGGGTGGTGCTGGCCGTCGTTTGCGTCTGCACGCTTTCCGAATGGCCCGCCGTCAGGCTGATGCTGATGCTCGGTCCGCCCTCCTTCATCATGTCCTTGGCGGCGTCCTTGGCGGCCATGGCCGTGGTCGCCGCAGCCATGGCCGTCACCCGGCTGTTCTTCGCCGTGCTGGCCGCCGTACTCATGGTTTGCAGGGTCTGGATGGCGCTCACCACGCTGCCGCCCAGGGCGACGGTAAAGCCGTCCTGCGTGGTCTTGGTTTCGAATTTGCCTTTGTCACTATCTTGCCCCGGCACGATAGTGACGCTGCTGCCAGCCAGGTTCAAGTCAGTGGCGGCGACGATATCGCTGCCACCGATCTTCAGGTCCTTGCCGGCAATGATGCTCAAGGCGCCGCTGGTCGAACCCACGCTGCTGCGCGCCTGGCCGCTCTGGATGACGGCGTCACGCTCCTGGTCCGTGCTCGTGGTGCGCGTGCCATAGCTAAAGCCAAAGCCGCCGCCACTCATGAGACCGCTTTCCTTGACGTTGCGGTGATGCAGCTCCTTGCTCGTTTCGCTCACCGCTTCAATGCTGATAGCGTTCTTCGCCAGCAGGCTGGCGGCGCCATCGCTGAGTACCTGCGCGCCGCTCAGCTTGATGTCATTGCCGGCAGCAAACGCCAGCGTGGCCCCGCCAAAAGTGCTGCCGGCCGAAGTACCCAGGTCCAGCATGTCGCGCGTGGTGATGGTCTTCTTGTTCAAGAAGCCCCTACTGGTCTGTTCATGCCCCTCGTCGACAGTGACCTGGTTGGCGCCAGCGCTCAGCACGATGTCATGGCCCGCAGTCACGGCCAGCCCCGCGCCAGCCTGCACATCGGCCGCCCGCGCAAGCAGATCGTTGCCAGCCTGTAGCACAATACTGCCACTACCCTGGATCTGGCTACCTATCTCGCTACTGCTGCTGTCCTTGCGGTAGTTTTTTGCATCCCAGCTCAGATTGTTGCTGCTCGCTGTCGTCAAGGTGCCCAGATTGATGTCGCGCCCGGCGGTGACGATGCTCTGGCCATCCTTGCCGGCATTGCCGATCACGCCGGCAAGCATGCTCACATCGCGCCCGGCAGACACCAGCAGCGTTCCGCCGCCACTGCTGCCGTCGCCGCTCACGTACAAGCCCGCCACCCGGTCGATATCCGTGCGGCTGAAACTATTGCCGCCAGCGCTGCTGCTGGCACTTTGCGTGGTGCTGGCAATATGGATGTCGCGCCCGGCGGTGGCGATCAACTCACTGTTGGCCGAGATCGTGCCGCCGATATTATTCAGGTCATTCCTGGCAGCCACGGCGACGGCGTCGCCGTGCAGGCGGCCACCCATGTTTTCCACATTGTCTGCCGTCAGCTTGACCACGCTGCGCCCGGCAATCGTGCCGCTGTTGCTCAGGTCGCCCGACAGATTGATATTGATGTCCTTGCCAGCCAGCAATGCTCCGCTACCGTCCAGGTCCCCGTCGCGCAGGCGCAGATAAATTTGCGGCACCAGCGCTTTCTGCACCGAGCCATCGGGTAGCGTCACGTCGCGTTCCACCAACCAGACGATATCGCTCGTCAGTGCCGCCATTTGCTCGGCCGTCAAAGCAACGCCCGGATGCAGATTATAGTTCTTGGCATGTGCCACACCAGCGTCCATCAAGGCACGGTATTGCTGCTCGTCGCTCGTATAGTCGCCGACAAAGCGCAGGCCCGTCAATTGCGCCACCTGTTCGCGGATCAACTTTTGCTCGTAAAAGCCGTCGCCCAAGCGTTTTTGCGTCACCGACGGGTCCACCTTGACTTGATTGAGCAGATAGTCCGACCCGGTCCACTCGCGGAAGCTGGCAAAGCGCGGATCAGTCTCGACCAGGTAACTCGACGACAGTGACGGCATGGTGCGGAACAAGCTGACATTGGGCAGCGTGACCGGTGGACTGCTGGTGCGCACGAACTGCGCGCGGCCGGAAGCGTTCGTGAGCGCCACCTGCGCGATACCGGCCAGGCGCGCCTGGCTCGGCAAGCCGCCTAGGCCCGTAGCCTGCGCGGCGGTGCCGGATGCGTTGCCTATGCTGGTGCTGCCAGCCGTCGCCAAGTTGGCCTGGCCCTGCTGATCCGAACCTGTCACGGTAGCGGCAAGCGCGCCTGACACTGCACGAATGAATCCCCCGTGGCCGGCTTGGCCGATGCGGTCCGTGCTATCAGCTGCGGCTGTACCGCCGACATGCTTCAAGTCTTGGGCCATGGCGCCCATTGTCGCCGTACCAACCGTGATGGCGCCTGGGTAAGCACTATTCGGGCCATTGCCTTGTTGAACCGCATCGACTGCGCTACTGGCGATGTTGCCGACAGTGCCGCCCTGGCCGGCCCCCGCCGTCCGCGCTGTTCCATTCGGGCCACTGCCGCCACTGGCCGCACCGGCCTGGCGACCAGCCGCATTATCAACCCCGGCCAGGCCTGCCAGTACGCTGACGATGGCCTTGCTTTGCACCTGCGCGCTGGCCGCGCCGGCCGCGCTGGTGGACGCATTCACGCCGCCGGTCGTGGCGCTGGACAAGCTGGTACCACTACCCTGCGGCGTGGCGAACTGTTCTTCCCGCGCAACGTTCAACGATATAGTTTCAATTTTCTGCGCAGGTGCATATGCGATTGAGCTTTTTCCAGTTACATCCCGTCCTTTCTTTCTATCGCGCCGGTACGAAGTCGCTGTTCCCGTTTCATTGGTGATTTTCTGGCCCTGCGTCTGTCCATTCTTGATGCGGCTGCCCTGCATATCCAGCAGGCCGCCAGCGATGATATGGCTGTCCTCGTTGGCAACCAGGTCGGCACTGATGGAGATGTTCCCGCCGGCAATAATGCGCCCCGGGTCAGAGCTGACAATCTCGCTCTGGCGCGACGTGCGCGTGGTCTGGTACAGCGTCCATTTTTCATAATTGCCATCTGGCGTGCGCAAATGCAGCGACTCGTCGTCATAGGTCGCCACGCCCGGCGTGCCCGAGACATAGCGTTTCGCTGCACCGGCCCCCTGATACTCGGTCACATACTCCTGTTTCGTCGATGAGGCCATTTCCACCTGAATATGCCGATTCAGATTATTGACCTGGGCAGCGCTCAGGCTCAGGCTGCCCAAAGCTTCGATGGTGGCGCTGGCGTTATTCAATACCGCCGCGCGTCCGTTCGCCTGACGATTGCCGTCAAGACTGCCGCCGATAGACAGGGTGTTGGCACTGAAAATGAGCGCGTGTTCAAAGTTATTAATGGTTTGTGCGCCAATTTGCAGATCGTTGCGCGCGGCGATGCTCGCAGCGACGCCATTTTCCACATCATTGTTCAAGGTCCCGGCAGCAATACTGAGCTGGTCACCATAGATGCGTCCGGTGCCCATGTTATGAATAATGTTTGCATTAATCTCGGTAGCGACACCGTCGATGACACCCCGATTCACCAGCAGAGTGCCGGCACTGAGGCGCGTAATGGTTGCGCTGATATCGCCGTAAGCCGTGTTATCGATGTTGGCATTGGTGCGCAGGGTCAATGTTCCACCCGCGCGCACTTTGCCCATGTTCAGGAAGTCGCCACCGGTGGCGATGCCAAGGTTACGATTGGCGACCAGCTCCGCGCCAGCGCCATGGCTATAGCCACCGCTCAGATCCAGGTTCATGTCCAGTTGCGACAACAGGCGTCCATCGCCCGTCAGACTGGCGGCGCGCACATCGGCCAGCGCGCCGGCAATCACCGTCCCCTCCGTATTTGTGATGGCAAGACTGCGGCTTGCCGCCTGATCGGCCACGCTTAACGCCCTCCCGGCGCTGGCCAGACCTTGTGTATTATCAAAGACACCTGAGCCAACGATATCCAGATTGCCATCGGTGCGCAGCGCTCCCGCCCGATTGCTCAGCGAGGCCGTCGTCAGGCTGGCGTCAATCGCCTCGACACCCTGGTTACTGCCTTGCGTCGTGCTGTTGTCGATGGCAGCCGCCGTCAGGCTGAGCGTGGCACCGGAGCGTATCAATCCATTCCGGTTGTCGATGCTACCGGGGGTAGCGAACGACATATTCCCCACCACCTGTATCTGGCCATTCTGGTTATCCAGGCCAGCGCCGGACAACGCCAGGCTGGCTTGGCCCACGATCTGCCCACCCGCATTGTTGATCAAACCGGTGGTGCCGCTGATCGCCCCTGCCGCACCGAAATAGCCTGCCGTGTTGTTCCAGCTGCCTGTCGACAGGACGGCATCGCCGCCGCTGACGATGCCACCGGCATTGCCCTGGTTGCGCGCGGCATAGGCGCCTGCGCTACCGTTGCTGAGGACCTGGCCGCGCGTGTCGATCCGCAGACCGGCGCCAGACTGCAACAGGCCGCCGTCATTTGTCAACGGGCCGGAGTACACGCTCAGCGTCTGGCTGGCGGCAATGGTGCCCAGATGGTTATCCAGCGCCCATAGGCCCGTATCGATCCGAATATTCTTGCCGACAATCGTACCGGCAGCGCCTTGTCCGGCAGCGACCGTATTGCTCAGTGCAGTACTCTGGAGCGTGTTGTCGCCAGCGGCCTGCAGCGTACCGCTGTCGTTTGTCAGGACCCCACCGCTGACGAAACTCAAGTTACCTTGTACCGTAGCAATCTTGCCACCGGTATTGTCGAGGGACCCTGCCGCCAGATCGAGGTTGCCGGTCGCGGCCAGCAAGCCGCCCTCATTGCGCAGCGCCTGAACCACGCTGGCATTGAGGGTACCGCCAGCGGTCATTTTTCCGCCTTGGTTCAGCAATTCTCCCACCGCTGCCGTGAAATTGCCGCCAGCTGCAATCACACCACTATTGCTATTGTCCAGCGTACCACCACCGCGAATATCCAAGCTACCGCTGCCAGCCGCCTGCAGCGTGCCACCCTGGTTATTCAACGAGTAGGCAGCGATGCTGGTACTGCCATTGCTGGCGATAGTGCCGCCGCGGTTATCCAGGCTCTGGCTGGCGCCGATAGCGGTCTGTCCGAGGCCCAGCTGGGTAATATTTCCTTGACGATTATCGAGCGTACCGGACGAGATCGTTACCTGCTGTGCGATGGTGCTGGCATTGCGATGGTCAAGCGCCGTCGCGGAAATGTCCAGACTGCCATTCGAGGTGATCTGGCCCCGCTGGCCGCTGATCTGGCCTGCATGCATCGTCAGTGTCCCGCTACCCGCATGTTCGATCTTGCCGTCCGTATTTGCCAACACGCCTGCGTTCAGGTTCAGATTGACACTGTTGACGGCGATGCGTCCGCCTGTGTTGTCGAGCATCCCTCCAGGCGAAGTGAGGTTGAGCGAACTCGCGCCATCGCCCGTCTGGATGATGCTGCCCTGCACATTGCCTAGGTTCGCCACTTGCACTGTCAATTGACCTGCACTGACCTGGCCGCGACCGTTCTCCCAGCGCTGGCCATATTGATTGGCGGCATGGACGTCGAGTGTACCGGGGGTCGTTACCACGGCACCGCTGGTGGAGACGTCACCCGCGCTCGCATTCAACGCGATGTTCGACGCACTGGTCTGGCTGCCCGCCACATCCACCGCAGCACCGCTGAAAATCATGTTACCCGCGGCCAGATTCTGACCGGATGCGCGCAAGGCCTGGCCCGTCGTCACGTTCAGATTGCCCGTGGCCAGCAAACTGCCATCAGCCTTGACGCCCGCCGCCAGCAAACTCGACGCGGAACCGGACAAGCTGCCGGCATTGATCGTGTTGTGTCCTTGTACCAGGATAGTGCCGGTATTGCTGACATCGCCCGATGCACGCAAAGTCTGGTTGGCACCCGCATACAGGCTGCCGCTGTTGACGACGTTGGCGGCGACCGTAATCAGATCGATACTGGCAAACACCTTGCCGCCAGTATTGTTCAGGTCGCCGATAGCCAGCTCCGCGTTGCCATCTAGCGCCTGGATCTGGCCGCGCGTATTATCCACTGCGCCCCCGCGTAGTGTCAGCTTGCGCCCACCCAGAATATTTCCGTCAGCATTGTTCAAAGCGTTACTGGCGTTCACGCCGAGATTCTGTGCCGAAACAAGGCGGCCACGGTCATTGAGTAGGGTCGCCGCTTCGACCTGCACATCGCCATTGCCCTCGATTTTGCCGCCGCTATTGTCCAGGCTGCGCGTGGCGACGATGCTCGCCAGGTCGGTGCCCAACTGCATGATTTCACCCTGACGATTGTCCAAGACACCGCTCGTCACCATCACCTGGCGCGCAATTGTGCTGGCATTGCGGTGATCGACATAATCGGCCGCCATGCCAAAAGCACCGTTGCCCGTAATCTGGCCCCGCTGGCCGTACAGATTCGTGGCGCGGATCGCCAGCGTACCCTTGCCTGCATGCTCGATCTTGCCATCCACATTCGTCAGGTCGCCCGCCTGCAGGCGTAAGTTGGCGCTGTTGACGGCGATGCGCCCGCCCGTATTGTCCAGCTTGCCCATTTCGATGAGCGTGTCGCCAGCGCCCGTCTGGATCAAGGTCCCCTTGGTGTTGTCCAGGTTGGCAACACGCAGGGAAAGTTGTCCAGTACTCAGGCTGCCGCCCTGGTTGACCAGTGCCTGCCCGTTGGCGGCATTGGCCGTGATGGCCAGCAAGCCATTGGTCGACACGATCGCCTTGCTGGTCGTCACATTGCCCGCCAAGGCCGTCAAGCCGATATTCGCCGCGGTAGTCTGGCTGCCGCCCACGTCGACCGATGCGCCCGTCATCTGCAACTGGCCGGCCGCCATGTTCTGGCCATCGGATTGCAAGACGCCACGGGCTGTCACCGTCAGGTCACCGGCCGAGGCAAAGCTGCCATCGGCGCGCATGCCTGCCGCCAGCAAACCGTTACCGCTGAGCTGTCCTGCCGTGATCGTCGTATTGCCAAGGGCGGCCAGCGAGCCCGTATTGCTCAGCAAGCCACCGATATCGAGCGTCTGCTTGCCCCCCGCATACAGCACGCCAGCGTTCAGCACGTCGCCGGCGACCTTGGCCGTGATATCCGTGCCCGCGCTGACGGTGCCTTGTGCATTGCCTAGGCTGGCTGCATCCAGGCTCAAGGCGCCGGTGCCCGCTTGCAACAAGCCGCGCGTGTTGTCGATGGCGCCGCCCAGGTGCAAATCGGTCGTCGCCGCGATCACGCCGTCGGTATTGACGAGCGCACCAGTGCTGACAAGATCGGCGGAAGTGGCCGAGGTAATCTTGCCCTTGGTATTGTCCAGGCTACCGATCTGCACCGACAACACGCCATTGCCGGCGATTTCACCACTCGTATTGTCCAGTAATCCTGTGATGGCGACAGTCATACCGCCCGCGCCCGTCTGCAGCAAATGGCCGCCCCGGTTGCTCAGGCTGTCTGCTTGCACGCTCAGGGTACGCCCCGTCGTGGTGGCGTTGGCATGGTCAAACAGACCGGCCTTGAGATCGACGGCGCCATTGCCGATGATGCTGCCGCCGGCGCCCTGCAAGTTGGCCGCCGTGATGGCCAGCGTGCTAGCACCCGCATGCTCGATCTTGCCGTCCGCATTCGTCAAGGTGGACGCGCCCAGGGTCAAATTATTGCTATTAACAGCGATGCGCCCGGCGCTATTGTCCAGTTTTCCTGTCTGGATGACGGTGTCGCCCGTGCCCGTCTGGATCACGCTGCCCTTGGCATTGTTGAGCTTACCCACGTGCAGATCGAGTTGGCCGGCGCTGAGTTGTCCTTCCGTATTGCGCAAGGTATCTTGCGCATGGACCGTCAAGACGCCGATCGTGCTGACCACGGCTTTATTGTTCGTCACATCGCCCTGTGTTGCCGTCAAGCCGATGTTCGCGGCGCTGGTCTGGCTGCCGCTGATATCGAGTGTGGCGCCTGCTAGGACGGCATTGCCTGCTGCCAGGTTCTGGCCATGCGCGACCAGCGTTTGTGTTGTGCTGATCGTCAGGGCGCCCGACGTGCCCAGCTTGCCATCGGCCTGCATGCCCGCGCCGATCAGGCTGCTTGCGCCGCTGTCGAGGCTGTTGGCTGTTAGGCTGGTGTTGCCCTGTGCCGCGATGACGCCCGTGTTGATGATGGCGTCGCTGGCGTTCAAAGTCTGATTGCCAGCCGCATACAGGCTGCCGGTGTTGTTCAAGGTATCGAGCGTGGTGTTCAGGTTGGCGCCGGCAAACACGCTGCCCGCGTTATTGCTCAGCTTGCCAACCTTCAAGGTCGCATCGCCCGCCACGGCTTGCAGTTGACCCTTCGTATTGTCGATGTCGCCACCGCTCAATGCCAGATTGCGGCCTGCCGCGACCGTGCCTTGCGTGTTGTCCAGGCTGCCGATGTTCAACTCGGCGTCCTGCGCCGCCACGATACGGCCCGTGCTGTTCAGCAAGATAGCTGCTTTGACCAGCGCATCGCCATTGCCTTCAATCTTGCCGCCCGTGTTGTCCAGTTGGCCGGTAGCCGCCACCGTCATCAGGCCAGTGCCCGTCTGCGCCAGGCTACCGCTGCGGTTGTCCAGGCTGCCTGCGTTGACCGTCAGCTGATTGGCGATGGTGGTGGCATTACGGTGGTCGAAGGCAGCCGCCGTGATGTCAAGCTTGCCATTGCCCGTGATCCTGCCGTGCTGGTTGTTGAACTGGCCCGCGTGGATGGCCAGAACGCCCGTACCTGCGTGCTCCAGCTTGCCATTGATATTCGTCAATACCGTCGCGTTGAGGGCCAGGTTATGACTGTTGACGGCGATGCGGCCGGCTGTGTTGTCCAGCTTGCCAGTGGTGATGACGGTGTCGCCCGTGCCCGTCTGCACAATCTCGCCGCTGGCGTTGTTCAGATTGGCGACGTTCAGCTGCAACTGACCGGCCGCCAGCTGGCCCTGGCTACTCACCAGTGACTGGGCGTTAGTCGCGTTGGCCGTGATGGCCAGCACGTTGCTGGCGGAAATAACTGCCTTGTTCGCCAGCACGTCGCCGCCGCGCGCGGTGATATCGATATTTGCCGCGCCCGTCTGGCTGCCCGACAAATCGACCGAGGTCCCCGTCAGAACGACGCTGCCCGCCGCCAGGTTCTGGCCGCTTGCTTGCAACACGCCATCGGCATTGATGGTGAGATCGCCTGCCGTGCCCAGGCTGCCATCGGCTTTGATCCCCGTGCCCAGCAGGCCGCTGCTGGTCACTTTGCCGGCCGTAATATGGGTGTTGTTGACGGAGGCAATGGAGCCGCTGTTGTTCAGCACTCCGCCCACCGTCAATTGCTGGTTGCGGCCCGCATACAGCAGGCCGGCATTGTTCAGGTCACCACTCACTTTTGCCGTCAAGTCCGCGCCGGCGCTGACCGTGCCCTGCTGGTTCAGCAGGCTGGCCGCCGTCACCTCCAGCGCCCCCGTGCCCGCCTGCAGCAGACCGCGCGTGTTGTCCAGCGCAGCACCAGCAAGCTGCAGGTCGGTGGTTGCCGCCAGCACGCCATCAGTATTATTCACAGCCCCCATGCTGGCGACAGACGCCGCAGCCGTGGACGTGATGCGGCCCTTGCTGTTGTCGAGCACGCCTGCACGTACCTGCACTCCGCCATTGCCACCGATCTCGCCGCCGCTGTTATCGAGCTGCCCCGTCGTGGCCACCGTCATCGCCGCATTGCCCGTCTGCAGCACATGGCCACCACGGTTGCTCAGGCTGTCAGCCTGCAGCGTCACTTGCTGCCCCACCGTGCTGGCATTGTCATGCCGCATGATGCCCGCGTCGATGCGCACCAGGCCGTTGCCGATGATGCTGCCGCGGTCGCCATCGAGCGTTGCCGCTTGGAGCGCCAGCGTGCCAGTGCTAGCGTGCTCGAGCTTGCCATCCGTATTGATTAGTTTGCCAACGTCCACGGTCGCATTCGCGCTGTTGACGGCGATGCGGCCACTGGTGTTGTCCAGCACGCCTACCGGCGTGCTCAACACGATGCGCGTATCGCCGGCGCCCGTCTGCACCACAGTACCGCGGCGGTTGTCCAGGTTGCTCAGTTGCAAGTCCAGCTGCCCCGCGCTCAGTTGCCCCTGTTCATTGAGCAGGGTCTGGCTCGCATGCGTTCCCGCCGTCACCGCCAAGGTGCCCGGCGTCGTCACCATTGCCTGGCGCGTCAGCACATCGCCCTGTGTCGCCATCAACGCGATGTTCGCTGCGCCCGTCTGGCTGCCCGTCAAGTCCAGCGCCGCGCCGCTCAAGGCCAGCTGGCCCGCCGCCAGGTTTTGTCCCTTGGCAAGCAGCGCCTGTGCCGTCGTCACGCGCAAATCGCCCGTCGCCAGCAAGCCGCCATCGGCTTTAACGCCCGCGCCCAGCAGGCTCGATGCCGAACTGTCCAGGCTGACCGCCTGGATCGTCGTATGGCCTTGCGCCGCGATTACGCCCGTGTTCACCATGGCGCCCGTCGCATTGAGCGTTTGATTCGAGCCCGCGTACAGGCTGCCGCTGTTGTCGACCTTGCCAGCCGCAATCGCCAGATCCCCCGCCGCAAACACGCTGCCCGCCGTATTGTGCAAATCTCCGATGGCCAGGCTGGCAGCACCGGATACCGCCTGGATCTGGCCGCGCGTGTTGTTCACGTCACCGGCATTCAAGGTCAAGGAAAGTCCAGCAGCCAATACACCGCTCGTGTTGTTCAGGCCCCCAGCCACTTTCATGTTGACGGCCTGCGCTGCGGCAATGCGGCCATGTTCGCTCAGCACACTGGCCGCCGACAGGTCAAGGCTGCCGTTGGTTTCCAGCCTGCCGCCGCGATTATCCAGACCCCGCGCAACATGCACTGTTGTTTGTTCGGCCCCCGTCTGAATCAGGCTGCCACCGCGATTATCCAGCGTACCAGCTTGCACAGTCAGATGCCTAGCCAGCGTTGTCGCCTCGCGGTGGTCCACTGCGTCAGCCGCCAGAGCAAGGTCGCCATTGCCAGTTATCTGTCCGCGCTGGTTTGCCAGCGAGGCGGCATGGATAGCAAGGGCACCCGTGCCCACATGTTCGATCTTGCCGTCTGTATTGACCAGCGTTGCCACATCCACAGTCAGGTTGTGGCTATTGGTGGCAATCCGTCCAGCACTATTATCGAGCTGACCAAGCAGACGAAGCGCAAGGTCGCCTTCGCCAAGTTGCAAAATCTGGCCGCCCACATTCGATATGTCATGCGCAGCAATACTGAGCTCTCTGCCAGTTGCCTGAGCGCCATCGGTACGCAACAAACGCGTGGCTTGCAGCGCCAGCGTGTCGCGCGCGGCCAGCGTGGCGTGAAGGGCATCGAGGTCTCCCTGGCTTGCCATGGCAGAAAGCTGCCTGGCCGACAGCTTAGCCCCGGCGAGATCCACTGCGGTTCCCGCAATCCGCATCGTGTCTCCTGCGGCACCGATACCATGGATACCTACGCCGGCATTTGCCTCGACGGTCAAATCACCCGTTGCACGAAGTATATTGTCAGCATTCAGGCCAGCAGCCAAGACCGCACCGGCGGCTGAATCGACGCGGCCGCCCCCACGCAGCACAGTATTGCCAGCAGCAGCGATCAAGCCGCTGTTGTTGATATCGCCGCCGCTGGAAATGCCGGTATCGCCTGCAGCATAAATCGTGCCGGAATTTTGCAGATTATCTGCTGCACTAGCCTGTACCTGGCCGCCTTCGCCACCGGACTGAATATAGCCACTGTTGCTTATCCAGCCATCCGAATGCAGAACCACATTACCCACCGATGCGGCCACGGTTCCGGCGTTACGCGTCCCGATACCGGCCTCGGTGCCTACCAGTGTAATTTTTCCAGCATACATGCCGCCCAACTGGGCGACGTCCAGTGCAAAAGCAGGCCTCACGCTATCGGCAGATGCGGCAGCCTCGACCGCATGATTTACATCTATCCGGTTCGCGCCCGTGACGACCCGCAGATCGTTGGCCCATATGCCAGCATTCACTTGCACCGCCCGCGCCAGAATGGCCGTGTAATCGCTTTGTGACGTGTCCAGTCCCCTGCCGCTGACGGTGACCACGCCCCGCTGCACCACATAGCCGTCAAGATTGCCGCCATTGACGATGGGGGAACCAGTCGTCAACGTCACGCGGCTGGCATTAATAAAGCCGCCGCCATCCACCGCTACCCCGGCAGGATTGGCGATGATGACCTCTGCGCGTTGCCCCGCCACCTCGACATAACCACGCAACTGGCTAGGATTGGCAGAGTTGACTTCGTTCAGGATGACGCGCGCGCTGCCACCGGCAAGCCAAGGATTGCCTTGCACCCAGCCCCCGGTCTGGGTTTGCGTATTGCTGCGGCTGTTATTTAGTATGACGCCATTGCTTTGCACGTCGAATTGGCTATAGGTATTGCGCGACACGCCAGCCCCGCTGGGCGTCTGGATATTAACTTGCGGTATGCCGTTTGCCGTCTGCAGCACGGTGGGACGCTGGCCTCCGGGGGCATTGCGATCGGCCACGACCTGACCTTGCGCGGCACCGGTCACAAAAAGCAGCATGCCCAAGGCACTGAACACCGCAAGGCAGGCCGGCCGCAACGTTGCCAGCGTCAACTCTGCGCCACCCCCTCCTGCACCATCGTTCATGACACTTTCGCCACCAGGGGCCTTGCCTTGCGACGTGGCATTCTCGCCCACCACTATCAATTGGCCACGGCGCTGATTGAATATGATGCGGTACAGGTGCTTATTCATGGATTCTTCTCGTTTGAGAACACCTAACAAAACCTGCTGCGCTAGGCGTTATAAATATTTAAATGGGTGTCGTTTTGACGTAATGGGCATGCATCGGCCTGGCGCGCCACCAACTGGCAGCCTGCGCCTTGGAAACTGCGCAGCCGCGCGATGTCTTTACCTGCAAACCCGTCTCGTCTCCCTTGTGATACAAAAACCGGTAACAGGATTCGGAGAGGCGGGTGGAGACTTCGCGTACGAACGATGCCGTGTGCCCAAATGGAGCGACCCATTCCGTAATCCACATGCGGTCGCCACTATTCCAATCTTCCGGGCGCATCAGGGAGTGGCTGCCATCCGCCAGGTAGCGACTTTCGGCATCGGCATCGAAATTTGCCCAGGCCACGTATGCCACCGGCTGCTGAACGCCATCAAGCGACGCCGACGCCAGCATGAACTGCTGCCGTTTAATCGGATTCAATAAAGTCTGACTAAACGAGGCCAGCGGCAGATTGCGATGACTCTTGGAATGCATGCAAAGCCATGCCAGCGCGCCAAATAGTTCTGCTTCGCTGTGGCCTGGCAAGCCCAGGGCGGGGGCGATGATGTCCAAAGAAGATATATTCATAGTGCCTAAGAAATGACTAAAAGCTCGAGTTCAAATTGAAGCCGGCCGTATGGCCAGCAGTGCGGAACAGCTCCGGTTTGCGCACGGGCCAGCCGACAAAGGCGTCGTACTGCACGCCCAGCCACTGGCCGCGCAGGCCGACAAAGCCGCCCGTTAGGCGCCGCGTGATCAGCCATGCTGCGGACGGCCCCGCCACTTCGCCATGGTCGAGGCCCGCATACGCTTGCTGGCCGCTGTTGCCCAGCGGCACGCCGACTTCATTGCGCAGCAGCCAGCCCCGTTCGGCCGACAGGCTGCTTTCGCCGTCGTAGCCGCGCACCGTGTAGCGTCCGCCGATGGCGAAACGATCCTGCGGCACCAGCGGCGTGCGGTTATGCTGCATGCGCCAGCTACCCGAGTAGCGCAGTGGCTGGCCAGCCAGCGTGAACGGCGCCGACAGGGCCGCGTCAGCCAGTATCAGTTTGAAGCGCGAGGTACCGTCGCCAAACGCTTCCTCGGGCGCCGCCAGCGCATCCATCGCGCCCGTGCCGCGCCGGTATTGCAGGTTCACGTCCAAGGTAGCCTGGCCCAGGAATTCGCGGTGGCCGATGCCGACTTCCCAACCGGCCATGCGGCGGCGCTGCACTTCCACTTCCGTATCATCAATGAAGTTTTGCGCCGCACGCTGCCAGCCGCGCAAAGACACCATTGTCTTGCGCGAGGCATCGCGGTACACCAGGCGCGACAACTTGACTTCGTGATTCTGGCTGGCGCCGCTGTAGTTGTAGTCCTGGCTGATGCCGGCCACGGATTGGTGGTAATGGCTGTCGCTGACCGTGAAAGCCAGCAGCCAGTAGGCGTAGGGAATCGAATAGTGGGCCACCATGCCGGCCGTGCCGCGCGGGCCGTTGCGGTTGCCGTCGACGTTCTGGTTCAGGCTCAGATAAAACAGGTCGTTCAGAGTCAGCCAATGGTCATACGACAGGGTCAGGCTGCTCTGCAGTTTGCCGGTCGAACGCGAGCCGCCATCGTCGAAGCCCAGCGCCAGGCGGAATGGCAAGCCCTGCTTCCATTGAATCTGCAGGTCGCTCTCGCCCGGCTTGGCATTGCCGCCCTCGGCCGGCATGATCTGGATATCGGCTTCGGCCGTCGGCACGCGCTTGAAGTTTTCCAGCGCCTGTTCCGTGTCGCGCACGTTGAGCAAGTCGCCCGGGCGCGCCGGCACGGCATTCCACCAGGTGGCACGGGGATTGGTGCCGGGCGCAAAGCCGACCTGGCGGATGCGCCCCGGTATCAGGCTCAGGGCCAGCGTGCCACGGCTCAGGTCCTGCGGCTCGGCCAACACGCGCGTGGTGACATAGCCGCGCGCGATGATGGCGTTCTGCAGCCGCCCCATCAGTACATTGATGGCCTGCGTGCCCAGGCAGCGCCCCTGCGGTGCGTCAGGCGCGCCCAAGTCATCGCGGCTGGCGGCGGCCAGCGCCCACTGGAACTGCGCGCTGCCCTCGCCCCGCAATACAAGCTGATCAATCGTAAAGCATGGCGATTCACCAACAGCCAAGCGGTTGGCGGCCACGGCAACAGGTGCCCCGAGCAGGCGCACGTCGGGATTGCGCTCCTGCTGCTGGCGCAGGAGGCGCTCACGTTCTTGCTGGCGGATTAATTCTTGGCTGGCATCGTCGCGCTGGCTGATGCCAGGCGTAGTGGGAAGGGGCGGCGCGATTTCAGTACGGGTCTGCGCGGACACGGTGGCACACAAGGTGCCACTTAATAAAAATACACCGCACCATGGCGTCAAGCGCAGGTGCATATGTTGCCTTAAGTAATTATTTACGTAAGGAAAGTATAAGTTAATTATTTCTATTCAGCAACTATATTTATTTCTTGAGAACTCTATCGTCTTGGTAACTGTTATTCAACTCACACATTATCACTAGTAAAAATATGAGAATCGAGGGTCGGCCGAGATTCGTGCAAAATTACCAAAATCCCATCATGACAAACGAATATATTGCAGTACCTTCGTTCACACTGCACGTTGGAGAGGTGATCGATCCGACCAACACCAATCGTGACCTATATGCCAACAAGGGTTATGTAGACGGCATGCGTGAGATGCGCCTCAAAAGGCAAGGCTCGCGTACGCATATCCAACGCAAGGGCAGCAAAGACAAGCCGATCTCAGAAGCGCAGGAACGCCGGAACAAACGCATCGCCAAAACCCGGGTGCGTGTGGAACACATCTTCGCCAGCCTGGCACATATGGGCACCAAGGTGCTGCGCTCGGTCGGTCTACCGCGCGCTACGCTGCACTTGAATTGGAAAGTTAGCACATACAATCTGCAGCGCCTTTGCCACCTGATGAAGCCTATCCGGATGCAATCGCGGATGGAGCATTAACGAACGCCACATTTACTTCGCCTCCATTCAAAATGGAACGCATGACCTGGATTAAACCGTATTTCTTATGGATGATGTATCGCGCGGGCTGGGGATTCAAAGACGCTGGTCAGCAACGCATACTGGCGATCAATATCAGCAGAGCGGAATTTGAATGGGCACGGGAGCACGGTTGCCTGAGCCACGCGGATGCATCCATGAGCAAGGACGAATGGTCGGCGAAGAAGGAGGCATCGCCCGTGCGTATCCAATGGGACCCGGAGCGGGATCTGCTGTTGCGGCCGCAAGCTCACAGAGCCATTCAGATCGGTCTCAGCAAAAAGGCGGTAGAACTTTACGTAAATCAATGGATAACCAGGGTGGTGGATGTGACGCCGCTGGCCCACGCAATCCATGCGTTGCTCGTCCAAGAAAAGTTTGAGGAAGCAAAGCACATGCTGCCGCAAGAAAAACCGTATGCGTCAGTATTTCATCCATCCTGAGCGCTGACATCCAGGACCTGAGAGCGGGGTCAAGCAAGATAGCTCATGCAACGCAGGCCAACTATTGGCAAGCTCAACTGCAACCGGCTCCCTCCCCTGCGCGCGGCGGACTCAGCTCTGGCATTCGTACACGATCTCGACCTTGGCCGTGTCTACCGGAAGGAATACGAAACAAGGAATGCCGCCATGCCGCTCCCGGGCGGTAAAATCATTACTGTTGACCAGGCTGTGGTTAGCAAAACGCTCTCGTTCCTTTCATCATTGTGGAGACAGCTGCGTCACAGCCGGTCATTCACGAACGTTGTATATTGAAAGGCAATATGTATGTCTGGCAACACCCATGTTTCTGAGCGCCTCAAAAGCTGCCGCGAGAATCTTCATATCTCACAAGTGCTGCTTGCCGAACTGGCGGGCATCAATCCCACGCAACTGTATCGCTATGAATCAGGCAAAGCCAAACTACTTATGGATGCGGCAGATAAGATTGCCGCAACCCTCGACGTCAGCACCGCCTGGCTCGTGCATGGCACATTGCCCATCGCCAGAGGGACGCAAATCAACCCGCCAGTGCCGGCCGGAGGGGCGCTAATCCTGAATTTTCTGGAACTTCCCCCCGTGCTGGCCTCCGCCGTGCAGCGCCTGTCCATGGAAAATGGCAGCACCGTAGAAATAGAGTTGCTGGACCTCGCGCGTCAAGGCCTCGAAGCCATCCAAAAAAAAGCCTTGGATTGCGCCGAGTCCGCAAGCAAGAGCGAGAAATAACCGGATCACTACCTTGCTGGGAAGTCGCTGTAGCTGGAGTGGTGCAGCGCACGGGGAAATACGCGGAGCGTGATTCACGCGCTGACCTGTGTCGTCAAAAAACTGCCTGATGGCTCGATGGAGTCATTGACCTGGGATCGCGGTGTAGACGTCAATGCAAGTATTTCCTTGGCGCGACGGATCAAGCGCACGCACATCAAAAAAATGGCCATTGATAATTCTTTTTGAATTATCAACGGCCATCTATTTTTCACTTTAACTTTAAACAGTTAAAGCGAACTCATCACTCCCACTCGATGGTCGCAGGCGGCTTGCCTGAAATATCGTAGACGACGCGGTTGATGCCGCGCACTTCATTGATGATGCGGTTCGACACCTTGCCCAGCAAGCTGTGCGGCAGATGCGCCCAGTGGGCCGTCATAAAGTCCTGCGTCTGTACGGCGCGCAGGGCCACCACGTATTCGTAGGTGCGGCCATCGCCCATCACGCCCACCGATTTGACGGGCAGGAAGACGGCAAAAGCTTGGCTGGTGGCTTCGTACCAGTTCGCAGGCAGCGCATCCGGATCGACGGCTTGGCCGGCGACGAATTCGTATGGCGTGTTGCGTAGTTCTTCGATGAAGATGGCATCGGCGCGGCGCAGCAGGTCGGCGTAGTCTTTCTTGACTTCGCCGAGGATGCGCACGCCCAGGCCCGGGCCCGGGAATGGATGGCGGTAGACCATGTCATGCGGCAAGCCCAGGGCGACGCCCAGCTTACGCACTTCGTCCTTGAACAGTTCGCGCAAGGGTTCGAGCAACTTCAGCTTCATGGTGTCAGGCAAGCCGCCCACGTTGTGGTGGCTCTTGATGGTCTGGCCTTTCTTGCCTTTACCGGCCGATTCGATCACATCGGGATAGATCGTGCCTTGCGCCAGCCATTTGGCGTTGACCAGCTTGCCAGATTCGACCTGGAACACTTCAACAAATTCGCGGCCAATGATCTTGCGCTTCTGCTCGGGATCGGTGACGCCAGCCAAATGGCCCATGAACTGCTCTTCCGCATCCACGCGGATGACTTTCACGCCCAGGTTCTTGGCGAACATGTCCATTACCATCTTGCCTTCGTCCAGGCGCAGCAGGCCGTGGTCGACGAAGACGCAGGTCAGCTGGTCGCCGATGGCGCGGTGGATCAAGGCAGCGGCCACGGACGAATCGACGCCGCCGGACAGGCCCAGGATGACGTCGTCGCTACCGACCTGCGCGCGGATCTTCTCTACCGCTTCGCTGATGTAGTCGGGCATGTTCCAGTCCGATTTGCAGCCACAGATATCATGCACGAAACGGCCGATCATGGCCTTGCCCTGCACCGTGTGCGTCACTTCCGGATGGAATTGCACGCCGTAGAACTGGCGCTCTTCGTCGGCCATGGCGGCGATCGGGCAGCTCGGCGTGTTGCCCATCAACTTGAAACCTGGCGGCATTTCCAGCACTTTGTCGCCGTGGCTCATCCACACTTTCAGCATGCCGTGGCCTTCGTCGGTGACGAAATCGGCAATACCGTTGAGCAATTTGGTATGGCTGCGGGCGCGCACTTCGGCGTAGCCGAATTCGCGTACCAGGCCGTTTTCCACCTTGCCGCCCAGCTGGGCTGCCATGGTTTGCATGCCGTAGCAGATGCCCAGCACAGGCACGCCCAGTTCGAATACGGCTTGCGGCGCGCGCGGCGAATCGCCGTCCAGGGTGGAATTATGGCTACCCGACAAGATCACGCCGGCGGCGCCATAGTTGCGCACGAATTCGTCGCTGACGTCATACGGAAAAACTTCGGAAAACACGCCGGAATCGCGCACGCGGCGGGCGATCAACTGGGTGACTTGGGAACCGAAATCGAGAATGAGGATTTTAGAATGCATGATGGGGGCTTTATCTGGGGTCATTACAAAACCGGCGCACTGGGCGCCGGTCTGGACTTTCGTTACCGCTTACTCGGAGCGGTAGTTTGGCGCTTCCTTGGTGATCTGCACATCATGGACATGCGACTCGCGCATGCCGGCCGAGGTGATTTCCACGAATTCCGCTTTTTCGCGCAGTTCGTCAATGGTAGCGCAACCGCAGTAACCCATCGATTGACGCACGCCGCCCACCAGTTGGAAAATGATCGCCAGCACGCTGCCTTTGTAGGCCACGCGGCCTTCGATACCTTCAGGCACAAACTTGTCGGCCTTCATGGTGGCGTCCTGGAAGTAACGATCGGCCGAGCCGTCAGACATGGCACCGAGCGAGCCCATGCCGCGGTACGATTTGTAGCTGCGGCCCTGGTACAAGATCACTTCGCCTGGCGCTTCTTCCGTACCGGCAAACATGGAACCCATCATGACGGTCGAGGCGCCAGCGGCCAGCGCTTTCGAGATATCGCCCGAGAAGCGGATACCGCCGTCGGCGATACATGGCACGCCCGTACCTTCGAGTGCTTCGGCGACGTTCGAGATGGCGGTGATTTGCGGCACGCCCACACCGGCAACGATACGCGTGGTGCAGATCGAGCCAGGACCGATACCGACCTTGACTGCGTCGGCGCCGTATTCCACCAGCGCCTTGGCGGCAGCGGCGGTGGCGATATTGCCGCCAATTACTTCCACTTGCGGGTACTTGGTCTTGATCCAACGTACGCGGTCCAGGATGCCTTGCGAGTGGCCGTGGGCCGTGTCCACGACCAGCACGTCGACGCCAGCGGCAACGAGCAGGTCGATACGTTCTTCATCCTTGGCGCCAACGCCGACGGCAGCACCGACGAGCAACTTGCCCTGGCTGTCTTTCGACGCGAACGGGTGCGAGGTCGACTTCTGGATATCCTTGACGGTGATCAAGCCGCGCAGCTCAAACGCGTCATTGACGACCAGCACGCGCTCGAGGCGGTGCTTGTTCATCAGGCGCTTCGCTTCGGCCGTATCGGCATCTTCGCTGACGACCACGAGTTTTTCGCGCGGAGTCATCTTGGCGGAGGCTTCTGCGTCGAGTTCCTTTTCAAAGCGCAAGTCGCGGTTGGTAATGATACCGACCACTTCCTTGCCCTTGACGACAGGGAAACCACTGATGCCGTATTGTTCTGTCAGCGCAATCACGTCGCGGATTTTCATCTCTGGCGGAATCGTGATCGGATCGCGCAACACGCCAGCTTCGAAACGTTTTACGCGGGCCACTTCACGTGCCTGGTCCTTCGGATTCAAATTCTTGTGGATGATGCCGATGCCGCCTTCCTGGGCCATCGCGATCGCCAGGCGCGCTTCCGTCACCGTATCCATGGCTGCGGACAGCAAGGGAATATTCAGGGTGATATTGCGGGTCAGGCGAGTTTTGAGGGACGTATCGGCGGGCAGAACGTTGGAGTAGGCTGGGACGAGCAGCACGTCATCGAATGTGAGTGCTTTTTGAAGTAGACGCATAGCATTTCCTATTGGCGCAAAAGTAGATTATACAGAAAAAAGTGCCCTCCGTCCTTGCTGCCCAGAAAAGATAATTGAAAATAGCTAAAAACCGCTCGCCAGGCAATTACCACAGCGGTGCCCTGCCCGCTCAGCCTTTTACAGGCTTGCTGCCGGCGCGGCGCCGGCGCGCCTCCTTCGGGTCGGCCTGCAAGGGCCGGTACACTTCCACCCGATCACCGTCGCGCAATACGCTATCGAGCGGCTTTTTCTTGCCATAGATGCCCACCATATTGATGGCCAGGTCTATGCCTGGGATGGCCTGCAACAAACCACTGTGCGCCACCGCCTGCTCAATGGAAGTGCCTGCAGGCACACGCAAGGAGCGCAGGAAGGTGCTGTCGGGCAGGGCGTGGCACACCTGCACCGTGATGTCCGCCTCAGCCATACACCGCCTCCGCGCGCTTACAGAAGGAATCGACCATGCTGTTGGCGATCATGCCGAAGACGGGGCCGATGATCTGCTCGAGCACGCGGCTGGAAAACTCGTAGTGCAGGTCCAGTTCGATCTTGCAGGCATCTTCGCGCAGGGCCTTGAAGGTCCAAACGCCATCGAGGGTCTTGAAAGGACCATCGACCAGCTTCATCTTGATGGAAGTCGGCGCCACGTTCTCGTTGGACGTGGTGAAGCTTTGGCGCACGCCGTGGTAATGTATGCCCACGCTGGCGACGACCGTGCTCTCGCCACGCTCGCGCACCTCGACCGCACCACACCAAGGCAGGAATTTGGGATAATCCTCCACCGCTGCCACCAGCGCGAACATTTGTTCAGCGCTATAGCCGAGAAAAACTGATTTATGTACTACTGCCATTGAAGAACCATTTGCTATGATGTTGAATATAGTGATTTTATCGCGCTTGCGCGAGACAGTAGTTTAACCGACCCGCGCACATTTACCATCTCATGACCATAGCAGACAACAGAAAAGCCTTCCACGACTACTTTATCGAGGACCGCTACGAAGCGGGCATCGTGCTCGAAGGCTGGGAAGTCAAAGCCATACGCGACGCCCGTGTACAAATCAAGGAAGCCTACGTTGTCGTTCGCGGCGACGAACTATTCCTGTTCGGCGCGCATATCAGCGCCCTGCCGACCGCCTCCACGCATATCCACCCGGAAGCCGTACGCACACGCAAGCTGCTGCTGCACCGTGCGGAAATGGATAAACTGATCGGCAAGGTGGAGCGCTCCGGCTTTACGCTGGTGCCACTCAACCTGCACTACAAGGGTGGCCGCGTAAAATGCGAAATCGGCCTGGCCAAAGGCAAGAAGCAGCACGACAAGCGTGCTGCCGAGCGCGACCGCGATGGCGCGCGCGAAGTGCAGGCGGCAATGAAGTCACACCGCCGCTGATACGCCACTGCGCGCAGCGTGCTGGACGATTTCAAAGAGCATACGCATCAACAAACCCGGCTATATGCCGGGTTTTATTTTGCCAGTATCTGGGACAAGCGGAAAACTCGGCGCGGCAGGCCTAAAACAGGGAAGGGATTGGATCAGGCGGGAAGTAGACTGGCATGATCAAAAATGCCGTGGTGATGCGCAGAGGTAAAATAGCTTGGCCGGTTTGACCAATGAGAAAAAATTAACAAAGTCACGGATGCTTGCATGCGGCCTTGCACCGCGTCTGTAGCACTGCATAGGACAAGCATCCGAGTGAACGGTTGTTTAAACCTTCAGCAGATCGCGCGACTTCCCCGAATCGGTCCACTCTTTAACCCATTTCGGTTGACGACCACGGCCAGTCCATTGCTGCGTCGCGTCATCCGGATTGCGATAGCGCACTGCGACCGTGCCCGTTTTAGCGCGAATACCTGTACCGACCAGATCTTTAACAGAAACGCCCACGCTCTGGGCAATCGCCAAGATTTGCTCGCGCGCTTTGGACAGATCATCCTGTTCGCGTTTCTTCATTTGCTTCTTGATGTCGTCCTGCAAGGTGCGCAGCTCGGACAGGGATAAGCTCGACAGATCCATGAAATTTCCTTGTGTGAGTTGAAAAATATAACTGAACAGCTAAATTCTATCCAATTGTAACGCGACTGAGGTGATTTTTCTAAAGATTTGATTTATTTTTTACAATTCGATGCGCAAAAAACCTGTTTCCCCGGCTTTCAAGCAATACCAGTCTTCAATCACGCGAGCACACATCGAACTTGGACGACCTGCACAAGTACCGCTGTTTCGTACGACTGCGATTCGACACAAGGCCATCGCTTGCATTCACCTTTCGTACTTTTTTCATTGCGATTTATAATAATTATAAATTGCAATTAAAAATACGCATGGGCTCAATACTATCGCCAATCGCGCATCATTTGCAAGCGCCACCCAGCATCCTGCGCAGCAGATGTTACGTCTATCAAGACAATAAGCGGCGCCTTACAGCACATCATCTTGAAAGTGCATATAGCATAGCATGAAGAAAAAATTTTCAACGTAATTGATTGATCCGACGATACTCCAATCCTGCCGCCAGCAGATAATCGGAGCAGCACAAATGCAAACTGCCCGCTATACAGCGGGCAGTATTGACGAAAACTTGCTACGGGCTTGCTATTGACCCAAGCAGTCCAGTAATCAGGGCAGCGCCACGCTGCCTTTCGGCTTCTGCGTTTTCACCACCTGCATCGCCGTGGCGATCAAACCACTGATATCGCCCAGATTGGCCGGCACGATAATCGAGTTATTGGTTTTCGCCAATTGCGCAAACGCGCCCACATACTGCTCGGCTACTTTCAGGTTGACGGCGTCCTCGCCGCCCGGCTCACGAATGGCGGCAGCCACCTGGCGCAGCGCCTCGGCACTGGCTTGGGCCAGCGCAACGATGGCGGTGGCCTGGCCTTCGGCGCGGTTGATCGATGCCTGCTTCTCGCCTTCCGAGCGGGCAATGTTCGCTTCGCGCTCACCGCTGGCAATATTGATCTGCTCCTGCTTGCGTCCTTCAGAGGCGGCAATCAATGCGCGCTTTTCGCGCTCGGCTGTAATCTGCGCTTGCATCGCATGCAAAATTTCCTTGGGCGGTGTCAAATCCTTGATTTCATATCGCAATACCTTGACACCCCAATTCGCCGCCGATTCATCGATGGCATTCACGATGGCCGTATTAATATGGTCGCGTTCTTCAAATGTCTTGTCGAGTTCCATTTTACCGATCACCGAACGCAAGGTGGTTTGCGCCAATTGTGTAATGGCAGCAATATAATTCGACGAGCCATATGAAGCGCGCATGGCGTCGGTAATCTGGAAATACAGAATACCATCGACCTGCAATTGCGTATTGTCACGCGTAATGCACACCTGCGGCGGCACGTCGAGTGGAATTTCCTTGAGCACATGTTTGTAGGCGATGCGATCAACAAAAGGCACGACGATATTCAGGCCAGGCCCTAATACCGCATGGAACTTGCCCAGGCGCTCGACCACCCAGGCATGCTGCTGCGGCACCACATTGACCGTCTTGAAGACAAATACCAATGCCAGCAATAACAAGACCAGCGACATGCTTCCGATGCTTACTTCCATAATCTACTCTCCAGGTTATCCAACAATCAAACGGCTGCCACGCACGGCACGTATGGTGTAATGACCGGCCTGCGCATCGCTGCCTGCAATCAACTCCACATCCCACAAAGCGCCGCGATACATCACGCGCGCCGCGCCATCGACCCAGTGCGCGACCGCCACGCTTTGGCCGATATCCATATTCACATTCGGATCCTGTGCAGCATCGCGCCGCGCCGCCCTGCCAAAACGGCTGCGCCGCAATAACAGCGTGGCCGCCACGCCGACTATGGCCGCTGTCACGGCCTGCCAGAAACCATTGCCGCCTGCCAGCGCCACCAGCCCTCCAGCGGCGATACCGATGGCGATCATCAGCAAATAAAACGTGCCTGTAAATAGTTCCAGGATCAATACCATGCCAGCTGCCACGAACCAGCCTACCCATTCAGCCATGATGCCTCCACCCTTATATCTCCGAAAATAAAAAAACCCCGCAGCCTATATAAGCGACGGGGTTTAATGCACAGTACTGCCTGATATTTTTCTTGCCAAACACTTATATGCAAACAGTCTAACGCAATTCCTGACGGCGTCAATAGCCGGGACAGCAGCAGGGGCGCGGGCCCGGCATTTACTCTTCCAGCAGGCTGCGCAACATCCACGCCGTCTTTTCATGCAAATCGAGGCGCTGCGTGATCAAATCGGCCGTCGGCTGGTCATTGGCTTTTTCCAGCAGCGGGAACAGCCGGCGCGCCGTGCGCGCGGTCGCTTCCTGCGCCGCCACCAAGTGGCTGACCATGTCGAGTGCCGGCGGTACGCCCTCGATTTCCTTGATCGAGGCGAGCTTGACGAACTCCTTGTAGGTGCCCGGTGCCGGATAGCCAAGCGCGCGGATACGCTCGGCGATCAGGTCCAGCGCGCCCCACTGCTCCGTATATTGGGCCATGAACATCTGGTGCAGGGTGTTGAACATCGGCCCCTTGACGTTCCAATGAAAATTATGCGTCATCAGGTACAAGGTATAGCTGTCGGCCAGCAGGCCGGACAGTCCTTCCGCGATCTTCGCGCGATCCACCTCGGAAATACCGATGTCGATCTTTGTAGTCTTGCTTGGTTTTTTGCTTGCCATATGAACTCCGGTCTATGTGTTGGTGAAATCATTTTAGCTGATCTTGCGCCACCCCATCAATCTGGCGCGTGCAGCGCCCAGCATCAGCTCGAGATCTATGCGCGAGGCGTAAAAAAACCCGCTGCCAGGTGAGCGGCAGCGGGTTTTCAGAAGGCGAAAAGATGCTTATGCTTTCAGCGCAGCGAGCTTTTGCCAGGTATCGATCACCGAGTCCGGATTGAGCGACATCGATTCGATGCCCTGCTCCATCAACCAGACGGCGAAGTCAGGGTGGTCCGAAGGACCCTGGCCGCAGATGCCGATGTATTTGCCACGCGCCAGGCAAGCCTTGATGGCCATCGACAGCAGGGCTTTCACGGCTGGATCGCGCTCGTCGAAGTCGGCCGCCAGCAATTCCATGCCGGAATCGCGGTCCAGGCCCAGGGTGAGCTGGGTCAAGTCGTTCGAGCCGATCGAGAAACCATCGAAATGATCAAGGAACTGATCGGCCAGGATGGCGTTCGACGGCACTTCGCACATCATGATGACGCGCAAGTCGTTCTCGCCGCGCTTCAGGCCATTTTTCGCCAGCAGGTCGATGACTTTCTCCGCCTGCCCCAGGGTGCGCACGAATGGCACCATGATTTCAACGTTCGTCAGGCCCATGTCGTTGCGCACGCGCTTCATCGCTTCGCATTCCATGTTGAACGCTTCAGAGAAGTCGGCCGACAGGTAGCGTGCCGCGCCGCGGAAGCCCAGCATCGGGTTTTCCTCGTCCGGCTCGTAGCGCGAACCGCCGATCAGCTTCTTGTACTCGTTCGACTTGAAGTCGGACAGGCGCACGATGACTTTTTTCGGCCAGAATGCGGCAGCAATGGTAGCGATGCCTTCGGCCAGCTTGTCGATATAGAACGCTTTCGGCGAAGCGTGGCCACGCGCCACCGATTCTACGGCCTTCTTCAAGTCGGCATCGATGTTCGGGTATTCCAGGATCGCGCGCGGGTGCACACCAATATTGTTATTGATGATGAATTCCAGACGCGCCAGGCCCACGCCCGCATTTGGCACCGACTGGAAGTCGAAGGCCAGTTGAGGATTGCCCACGTTAAGCATGATCTTGGTGTCGAGCTTAGGCAATTCGCCGCGCGACACTTCCGACACTTCCGTTTCCAGCAAGCCATCATAGATCTTGCCTTCGTCGCCTTCGGAGCACACCACGGTGACAAAGGTGCCGTCTTTCAGCACGTCGGTGGCGTTGCCGCAGCCAACGACAGCAGGCACGCCCAGTTCACGCGCGATAATTGCTGCGTGACAAGTACGACCGCCACGGTTGGTAACGATGGCCGAGGCACGCTTCATGACCGGTTCCCAGTTCGGGTCCGTCATGTCGGCAACGAGTACGTCGCCTGGCTGCACGCGCTCCATGTCGGCCGGGTCGTGAATCACGCGCACGGGGCCGGCGCCGATCTTCTGGCCGATGGCGCGCCCCGAAGTCAGCACCGTGCCGGTGCTCTTCAGCTTGAAGCGTTCCTGCACGTCGGTCGCCTTTTGCTGCGACTTGACGGTTTCAGGACGCGCTTGCAAGATGTACAGCTTGCCGTCGCGGCCATCCTTGCCCCACTCGATGTCCATAGGACGGCCGTAGTGGTTCTCGATGATGACGGCGTACTTTGCCAGCTCTACCACTTCGCTGTCGTTCAGCGAGTAGCGGTTGCGCATTTCGACGGGCACGTCGACGGTTTTCACGGAGCGGCCAGCTTTTGCTTCGTGCGTAAATTCCATTTTCAGCAGTTTCGAGCCGATATTGCGACGGATCACAGGCGACTTGCCTTTTTCCAGCATCGGCTTGTGCACATAGAATTCGTCGGGATTGACGGCGCCCTGCACCACCGTTTCGCCCAGGCCATAGCTGGAAGTGACGAACACCACGTCCTTGAAGCCCGACTCGGTATCGATGGTAAACATCACGCCGGCCGCACCCAAGTCAGAGCGCACCATGCGCTGCACGCCAGCCGACAAAGCCACTTCAGCGTGCGTAAAACCTTTGTGTACACGGTAAGAGATGGCGCGGTCGTTGTACAACGAGGCGAACACCTGTTTCATGGCGTCGAGCACGTTGTCGATGCCGACCACGTTCAGGAAGGTTTCTTGTTGACCGGCAAAAGAGGCGTCCGGCAAGTCTTCCGCCGTCGCCGAGGAACGCACGGCAAACGACATTTCCGTATCGGAATCGGCGACCAGCTTGGCGTAGAACTGGTCGATTTCTGCGGCCAGGCGTGGCTGGAACGGGGTTTCCACGATCCACTGACGGATCTCGGCACCGGCTTGCGCCAGCGAGCGCACATCATCGATGTTCAGGCCTTCGAGGCGCTGGGCGATGCGTTCGGCCAGCGGCAAGCCGCCGTTTGCGCTATACGAGAGGAAATCGCGAAATGCCTGCGCCGTGGTGGCAAAGCCACCGGGCACGCGCACGCCGGCTTCTGCCAGCTGGCTGATCATTTCGCCCAGGGAGGCGTTCTTGCCGCCGACAGATTCGACATCCGTCATGCGCAAATGCTCGAACGCGGCGACATACACCGCGTCCTTGTCTTCCTGCTGTTGCGATACTGCGTTGGTCATAATGACACCCTTACTGATGATAGAAATCTTTACGCGCGGCGCACTGACAGTGTTCTTGTTATTCTTGGCGTCGTGCAGCACAATCATACCGTTCCAACCATTTTACCTTGTGCGGCGCAAATTGACGACGCACAATCTTGATCCGAAAACCCATGACACAAGATCCACGCCCCCCTCTGCCCTCCGCGGCCCGCACCGTCTTCTTCGTTTCCGACGGCACCGGCATCACCGCCGAGACCTTCGGCCACTCGGTGCTGACGCAGTTCGATCTGCGCTTCCGCCAGATCCGCCTGCCCTTCATCGATACCATGGACAAGGCCTACGAGGCGGCGCGCAAGATCAACGAAGCCTTCGCCGCCGACGGTCAGCGGCCGATCATTTTCTCCACCCTCGTGAAGAACGACCTATCGGCCGTGATCCGCAAGTCCAGCGGCATGCATATGGACCTGATCCAGACCTTTGTCGCACCGCTGGAGCAGGAACTGGGCGTGATGTCGACCCACACCATCGGGCGCTCGCACAATATCGTCGACAGCGAGGAGTACAAGAACCGCATCGAAGCGATCAACTATTCATTGGCGCACGACGACGGCCAGTCGCATAAAAACCTGTCCTCGGCCGATGTCATTCTGGTGGGTGTTTCACGCTCTGGCAAGACCCCGACCAGCTTGTACCTGGCCATGCAATACGGCATCAAGGCGGCCAATTATCCGCTGATTCCCGACGATTTCGAACGCGACAAACTACCTTCCGCGCTACTGGAGTTTAAGAATAAAATTTTTGGATTAAGCATTACGCCCGAACGTTTGTCGGAAATACGCAACGAAAGACGCGCAGGAAGCAAGTATGCGGCCATAGAAAATTGCCGTTACGAAGTCAACGAGGCGGAAAAAATGATGAAACGCGAAGGCATCCGCTGGCTCTCATCGACCACCAAATCGATCGAAGAGATCTCCACGACGATCCTGCAAGAGATCAAGCCGAACCGCCGCGAGTACTAGAACGCTTGAGCAAACCTGCTGCGCGTCGGTATCGGCGGCTTGCGTCGGTTTGTCAGCTGTTCGTTTCTGTTGAAAGCAGCGTCAGCGCCATCACCAACTGGTCCAGTTCAGCGGTGGTGGTAGTGACGGCCACCGTGGCGCGCACGATGTCGATGCCATGTTCGCGCGCCAGCGCCATCAAGGCGGGCAGCGGCAACTGCTGCCCATTGGCTGGCGTTACCTGCGACAACAGCAGCAGTTTAGGCCCGATGGCCTGCTGCATCGCCGCAGCATAGCGGGCGACGATCTCGTCGTCGCTGATCGGCAAGCTCAGACTGACCTCAGTGCTGGTCACACCACGGCGCTACGCCAGCCAGCGCATGGCCGTGCGCGTAGCCGGATAATCGAGATGACTCCACAACACGGTGTCACCGGCCTGCAAGCCCCGATACTGCGTGATCAGCACCTGCATGGATCAGCGCGGCCAGGCGCTGACGCAGCATGCACGGGCGCCGCCATGGCGCCGAAGTAGCCGTGCTCCAGATTGACGATGGCATCGGGCGGCGCAGGATACAGCGCGGCGACCTGGCGCCACCGGGCCGCGTCAGTGACAGCCGCATCGTCGGCACGCGAGAGGGAAAGCGGAAGGTCAAGCATGGCGGGCCTCAGCGTAAAGTGTCAGCTCTGGCTCTGGCGCACCTGTTCAAAGAAGCACACGGCGGCGCAAGCGGCCACATTCAGCGATTCGATCTGGCCCAGGTGGGGAATGACCACCTGCTGCGTGGCCATCGACAGCAGGTCGTCTGCCACGCCCTGCCCTTCATGGCCAAACAGCCAGGCGACGGGCTGGCGCAGGTCAACGTCATACAGACGCTGCGTGGCGTAGCCGCTGGTGGCCAGGGTACTTACCTTGGCGCCCGCAACCAGCGCCGCCAGGTCGACGTTCTCGAAGATGTCGAGCACAAAGTGTGCGCCCATGGCAGCGCGCAACACCTTCGGCGACCAGCAGAAGGCCGTGCCGGCGCTGCAATACACTTGCGTGATACCGGCAGCGGCGGCGCTGCGCAGGATCGAGCCCACGTTGCCCGGGTCTTGCAAATTATCGAGCAGCACCGCTGACACGCTCAGCGGCGCGCCGACAGCGCGTTCCGGCGTCTCGATCAGGAACATCACACCCACGCCGTGCTCGACCTGGCTCACCGCCTTGTACAGCGCGTCGGGCAAACCCAGTACATGCGCGCGCTGGCTTTCCAGCTGGCCAACGATGTCCGCCACTTCCGGGTTCTGCAAGGCGCTTTCGCTGACGATGCACTGCTCCGGCATGCCGCGCAGCTGCAGGTAGGACTGGCACAGATGTACGCCATCGAGCAGGGTGCGGCCCGACTTGCGGCGCGCCTGTGAACTGCCCGCCAGCTTCAGCAAATCCTTGTATTGCGCATTGTCGCGCGAGCTAATCGTCTTCATGCCGACACCTCCTGCGCGCCGAACAGCGCAATCACATTACGCACAGGGGCGAACGAGCGGCGGTGCACGGGCGAAGCGCCATGCAGATGCAAGCGCTCCAGATGCAGCTTGGTGCCGTAACCCTTGTGCTGGTCGAAGCAATACTCGGGATAGGCTGCATGCAAGTGCACCAGGGCCGCATCGCGCGCCGTCTTGGCCAGGATCGAGGCGGCAGAAATCGCATCGACCTTGTCGTCGCCGCCGATGATGGCCATGCCGCGGATTGGCATCACGGGGCAGCGATTGCCGTCGATCAGGGCCAGGGTCGGCACGATACTCAAGGCCTCGACGGCGCGGCGCATGGCCAGCATCGACGCCTGCAAAATGTTCAGGCGGTCGATCTCCTCTTCCGACGCTTCGGCGATGGCCCAGGCCAGGGCCTTGGCCTTGATCTGCGGCGCCAGCAGGTCGCGCTTGGCCTCGCTCAGTTTTTTCGAGTCGCGCAAGCCATCGATCGGCTGCTGCGGATCGAGGATCACGGCGGCAGCGAACACGGGACCGGCCAGCGGGCCGCGCCCTGCCTCGTCGACACCGCAGATGATTTCATCGAGCGAGAATGGCAAGTCGTCAAACAGGCCAGGATAGATATTTTTCACGTTGAATCTTTGGTTGGTAATGCGGTTGAAGCGGTGCTCGCGATTTATTTGCCGCTGGCGGCGATGACTTGCATGACGGCGTTGGCGCTGTCGCGCGCGCTGTCGCGCAGCAAGCTGTGATGCATGTCCGTGAAGCGCTGCGCCAGGCGCAGACGGCCGGGCACGTCGCTCAGTTGCTGCCACATGGCGTCGGCCAAGGCCTCGGGGCTGGCCGCATTTTGCAGCAGTTCGGGCACCAAACTCTCGCGCGCCAGGATGTTGGGCAAACCAATCCACGGCTGGTAGCCCATGTGGCGCATGATTTCCCATGACGCGCGCATCATTTTGTAGGCGATGACCATGGGCTTCTTGTACAGCGCCACCTCCAGCGAGGCCGTGCCAGAGGCCACCAGCACCGCATCGGCGGCGCAGATGGCCGTGTGCGAGCCGCCATCGGTGAGTAAAATCTCGATGTCCTGCAAGCGAGCTTGCGCAACCAGCTGCAAAAAATACTGGCGCTGCTTCTCGCCAGCCATGGGCGCGACGAAACGCAGCGAGCGGTCGCGCGCCAGCAAGAGCTTGCAAGCGGTCACGAACGCCACCGTATTGTATTTAAGTTCGCCCATGCGGCTGCCCGGCATCAGGGTCACCACATTGGCGTCCTCGGGCAAGCCCAGGGTGCGGCGCGCGGCCGCCTCGTCGGGCTGCAAGGGAATCATTTCGGCCAATGGGTGGCCGACATAGGTGACGGGCACGCCAGCCTTGCGGTAAATCTCTTGCTCGAACGGAAAGATCACCAGCATGTGCGAGACAGCCTTGATGATTTTCTTGATGCGTCCACCGCGCCAGGCCCATATCTGCGGCCCGATGTAGTGCACGGTGGGGATGCCGGCTTCCTTGAGCTGCTGCTCCAGACCCAGGTTAAAGCCCGGATAGTCGGCGCCGATGAAGACGGCAGGACGCTCGGCCAGCAGCTGGTCGCGCAGCGCGTTCTGGATGCCCTTGATCTCGCGGTAGCGGGGAATGATTTCGAACAGGCCGCGCACGGTCAGCTTGTCCAGCGGCCAGTCGGAAACGAAACCCTGCTTGGCCATGTGCTCGCCACCGATGCCGTGGAAGCGCGCGCCGGGCAACTGCGGCACCAGGCCCGACAGCAGCCGGCTGGCCAACAGGTCACCCGACACCTCGCCGGCGACGATGGCGACCGACAGGTCGCTGCAGTGGTCAGCGAACGATGCCACGCGAGGCCACACCGAGGAATTCGCGCATGGCGCGAATATGCTGCGCCGCTGCCGGCGTTGCCATTTCTTCTTCAAACAGCGCTGCCTTGGCTTCTTCCAAGGTCAGGCCGGAACGGTAGATGAGTTTATACGCGGTGCGGATGCCATTGATCTGCTCGCGCGTGAAGCCGCGCCGTTTCAAGCCCTCGATATTGACGCCATGCGCCTGCGCCGGATTGCCGTTCAAGAGGACAAAAGGCGGCACGTCCTGCGTCAGGCTGGTGCTCATGCCGACAAAGGCGTGCGCGCCGATCTTGCAGAACTGGTGCACATTGGCGAATCCGCTCATAATGACCCAGTCGCCGATTTCTACGTGGCCCGCCAATTGGGCATTATTGGAAAAAATCGTGTTGTTGCCCACCAGGCAGTCGTGCGCCAGGTGTACATACGCCGAAATCCAGTTGTCATTGCCCAGACGCGTCACGCCGCCACCCTGTACGGTTCCCGTATTGAAGGTGCAAAATTCGCGGATAGTGTTGCGGTCGCCGATTTCCAGGCGCGTCGCCTCGCCCGCCCATTTCTTATCCTGCGGCTGCGCACCGATGGAAGAAAACTGGAACAGGTGATTGTCGCTGCCGATCGTTGTGTGGCCGTCGATGACGACATGCGGACCGACCTTGGTGCCGGCCGCAATGCGCACGTGCGGACCGATAATGGTGTACGGACCGACCTCGACCGAGCTATCGAGCTCAGCCTTCGGATCAATCACTGCAGTGGAGTGGATGGCCGCCATCACTGACCCGCTGGCTGGCTCGCATCCTGCGCGCTGCGGATAGTGCACATCAACTCCGCTTCCAGCGCCACTTTGCCGTCGACCGAGCCGACTGCCTTGTATTTCCAGATGCCGCGCGAGACGCGCAGGATTTCCACATCCATCTTCAGCTGGTCGCCCGGCTCGACAGGACGCTTGAAGCGCGCATTGTCGATGCCGACAAAGTAGACCACCGAATTTTCATCGGGTTTGACGCCCATCGACAGGAAGGACAACAGGGCCGCCGTTTGCGCCAGCGCTTCGATCATCAGCACGCCGGGCATGACCGGTTTGTGCGGGAAATGGCCCTGGAAGAACTCTTCGTTGACCGTCACGTTCTTGATCGCGGTAATGGATTTGTTCGCTTCCCAGTCCAGCACGCGGTCAACCAGCAGCAGCGGATAGCGGTGCGGCAGCAGCGATTTGATGGCCAGGATATCGAGGGTCTTTTTTTCAGTAGTCATTTTTCGTCTTGCGTGGTCAGTGTTTTAATTGTTTTTTCAAGCGCGCGGATCTTCTCGCGCATGCTTGACAGGTTGCGCACGATGGCGGCACTCTTTTCCCAGTCAGCATTCTTGGCCAGCGGGTAGAAACCCGTGTACTGGCCCGGTTCCGCGATCGAGCGCGAGACCATGCTGCCCGAGCCGACGTGGACGCGGTCGGCGATCGTTAAATGGCCCAGCACCATGGCGGCGCCGCCAAAGGTGCAGTACTTGCCGATGATGGCGCTGCCGGCTACGCCGACGCAGCCGGCCATGGCCGTATGCGCGCCGATGTGGCAGTTGTGGCCGATCTGGATCTGGTTGTCGAGCTTGACGCCATCTTCGATGATGGTGTCGGCCAGGGCGCCACGGTCGATGGTGGTGTTGGCGCCGATATCGACATCATCACCGATCACCACCCTGCCCGTCTGCGGAATCTTGATATACACGCCGCCTTCGTTGGCGAAACCGAAGCCGTCGGTGCCGATCACGGCACCCGAGTGGATGATGCCGCGCTGGCCGATCACGCAGCGCGCATGGAACGTCACGTTGGCGAACAACTGGGTACCGGCGCCGATGATGGCGTCGCGCCCCACCACGCAGCCGGGACCGATGACGCAGTCGGCACCGATCACGGCGCCCGCTTCGATCACAGCGTGCACGCCGACTGAGGCGCTGGCATCGACCTGCGCGCTGGCGTCGACAAAGGCGCTCGGATGGATGCCGGGCGCGGCCTTGATTTCATGCAGGGCGGCGAAATACTGCGCCGCGCGCGCGAAATAGACATAGGGATTCGGTGTGATGATGCGCGCACCGGCGTACTCGGCGCCGATCAGCGCGTCGTCGGCAGGCGTGACGATCAACGCAGCAGCGCCGCTGCTTGCGGCCTGCGCGCGAAATTTACTATTGCTCAGAAAGCTGATGTGCGAAGCGCCAGCGTCGGCCAGCGGTGCGATCCCTGTCACTTCCAGGTTGGCATCGCCCGCCAATTGACCACCGAAGCGTTCGACCAAGTCTCCTAGTCGAGTGCCCATCGATATACCCTTATAAAAACGCCTGACGATGCCTGCTGCGCGGCGCGATTTGCGGCCTCCGATGCTCACTGCGCTTTAGCACAGCTGCGCTTCTCAACCACAACTCCCATCGGCTCGCTACGGCACTATCAGGCTTGAAACCGTTACTGTTACTTGTCCAGCGCCTTCAAGACCTTGTCGGTAATGTCGATGCGCGGGCTGGCCCACAGAGCTTCCTGCAGCACGATGTCATATCCTTCGATATGCGCCATCTGCTGGATGATGGCGTTGGCTTTTTCAGCGATAGCGCTGCGCTCTTCATTGCTGCGCTGGCTCAAGTCTTCGCGAAATTCGCGCTGGCGACGTTGCAGTTCCTTGTCCAGCTCAAAAAACTCGCGCTGGCGCTTGGCGCGCTCGGCCTCGCTCAGGGTGGGCATGTCCTTTTCCAGCGCTTCGTTGGCCACCTTGAAACGACTGCCCAGTTCCTGCACGGCTTTTTCACGCGAGCGGAACTCTTCAGCCAGCTTGGCGCTGGCAGCTTTCGCCAGCCTCGATTCGTTATAAATACGTTCGCTGCTGATCCAGGCGATCTTCGACTCCTGAGCCTGCGCCTGCACCGGCAACAGCGAACTCCAGCACAATGCGATCACGGCAAGGGACTTGGGCAAAGTAGCGGATGCGGTGTTCATGATACTCCATGGTCAAAAGGTAAAAGCTGTCGCCCCGGTTCAGATGGCCGGTTAGAAACCGGTGCCCATCTGGAACTGGAAACGCTCCAGGCGGTCCGTCGGCTTGGCGTTCAGCGGCTTGGCATAGCTCAGCTTGAGCGGGCCCACCGGTGAAATCCAGCTGATGCCCAAGCCAGCAGAATAACGCAATTGCGAGATACGCATTTTTTCGCCTTCCTGGTAGACCTGGCCACCGTCAAGGAAACCGAACCAGCGCAAGCTGCGGTCATTGCCCGAACCTGGGAATGGCATCTGCAGTTCGGCGCTACCGATCAGGCGCGAAGCGCCTCCCAGCGCATCGTTGGTGCTCGGTTCGACCGCGCCCAGCGAGGAACTCAGGTAGCCACGCACCGAACCGATGCCGCCGCCGTAGAAGTTCTTGAAGACTGGATACACGTGCTTGCCGATGCCGTGGCCGTAATCGATCTCGCCCTTGAACGCCAGGGTCACTTTGCTGAACAGCGGACGGAAATACTGGTGCTCATAGATGGCACGGAAATACTTCTGGTTACCGATCACGTCAGCTTCCAGGTTGACGCGCTGGTAACGACCGACCGATGGCGTCAGCGCACTATCGCGGCTGTCGCGTTGCCAAGCCGCCGTCAGCGGGATGGCGTTGGTGGTGGCCGAACCGATACCGTCCGACGGGCCGCCATTGTCGATCACGTACTGCTTGAAACGGACCGGGCTGGTGAGATCGGTTTCGATGCGCGAGCGCTCGGCGCCGATGCCAAAGAAGATGGTATCGACTTCCGAGAATGGCACGCCGAAACTGACGCGGCCACCGGTTTGCTTGATCTTGTAGCTGCCGATATTGAGCGCTGGCGGTTCCGTCGTACGCAGGTAAACTTCAAAGCTGCGCGAAATGCCATCGTCCGTAAAATACGGATTGGTTTGCGAAAACGCGATCGTGCGACTGTAATGGCTGGTATTGAGTTCGATGCCGACGGTGTTGCCGCTACCGGCGAAGTTGGCCTGCGAAATCGATGCCGACAGAGTGAACTTCTCCGATTGCGAGAAGGCGCCACCGATCAGGAAGTTACCCGTTGGCTTTTCCACTACCGTCACGTTGACGTCAACCTGGTCGGTCGTGCCCTGCGCTTCTGGCGTGTCGATAGTGACGTCCTTGAAGTAGCCGAGGCGGTCGACGCGATCACGCGACAACTTGATTTTGTTGCTGTCATACCAAGACGATTCGAACTGGCGGAATTCACGGCGAATGACTTCATCGCGCGTGGTGGTGTTGCCGGCGATATTCATGTGGCGCACATACACGCGCTTGCCCGGATCGATGAAGAAAGTAAAACCCACTTCATGCTTTTCACGGTTGATTTCCGGATTGGCATTGACGTTGGCAAAGGCATAGCCGAACGTAGCCAGGCGGTCCTGGATGCGTTTGTTCGTCGCCGTCAGGCGCGCGCCCGAATAGATCTCGCCCTCGCGCATCAGATTGAGGGCCTTCAGCTCTTCTTCGCGGCCGAACATCTCGCCTTCGAACTTGGTGCCGGCGATCTTGTACTTTTCACCTTCGGTGATATTGATCGTCAGGTAAATGTCTTTTTTATCGGGCGTGATCGACACTTGCGTCGAGTCGACCTGCATCTCGATATAGCCGCGGTCGAGGTAATAGGACTTGAGCGACTCGATATCGCCGGTCAGCTTGGTCTTCGAATATTGATCAGCCTTGGTGTACCAGCTGAACCAGCCGCCGGTGTTCAAGGCCAGCTGATCACGCAGCTCCTTGTCGCTGAAAGCCTTGTTGCCAACGATGTTAATTTGCTTGATGCGGGCCACGTCGCCCTCGTCGACGGCGAACACCACATTGACGCGGTTACGCTCGATCGGTGTGACGGTGGTGGTGATCTTCACGCCGTACAGACCATGCGACAAGTACTGGCGCTTGAGTTCCTGTTCCGCGCGGTCGACCGACGCCTTGTCAAAAATCTTGGCTTCGCCGACACCGATTTCCTTCAATGCCTTGACCAGCACGTCTTTCTCAAATTCCTTGGTGCCCGTAAATTCCACGGCAGCGATGGCCGGGCGCTCCTCGACCAGCACCACCAGCACGTCACCATCGACTTCCAGTCGCACATCCTTGAAAAAACCCGTCGCGTACAGCGCTTTGATGGCAGCGACGCTCTTCTCGTCGGAGAACGTTTCGCCGACACGCACGGGCAGGTAACTGAAAACAGTCCCCGCTTCAGTACGCTGGATCCCTTCGACCCGGATGTCCTTGACAGTAAATGGCTGGACGGCCAGCGCATGGCCGGCACAGAAGGCCATGACGGCGGCGCCGATCAGGCTGCGACGAAAGGAAGGCAAGGCAAAACGAGCAGAATGTAATTTCATTGGGGTTATTCAATGGCTAAATCAATGGACAACATACACAAAAGATTGCTTGTGCGACTCACGCAATGGCATCAACCAGCGCCCTAATTAAGTAATCGCAACACGTCATTAAAGACGGCAAGCACCATCAAGGTCAATAGCAAACCCATCCCCAGGCGCTGAGCAATCTCGCCTACGCGCTCCGGCAAGGGGCGTCCGGTCAAAACTTCCAGCGAATAATACAGCAAATGCCCGCCATCCAGAACAGGAATGGGTAGCAAATTCATCACGCCCAGACTAATACTGATGAAGGCAATGAAGCTCAGATAACTTACCAGGCCAATGCGCGCCGTCTGGCCCGCGTAATCGGCGATCGTAATGGGCCCCGTCACATTCTTCAGCGAGACTTGGCCGGTGATCATTTTACCCAGCATTTTCAGGCTCATGACACTGGTATCCCACACTTTGGAGGACGCCTTGAGCACGGCAGAAAACGGTCCGGATGCGACGCTGATCATATCCGGCACCTGCCCCAGTTTTGCCTGGATCTTACCAACTGTTACAGCTCCATTTACCCCCGCGCCAGGCACGGCGTCAGGCGTAATGGGCAAGCTCAGGTCCTGGCCCTGGCGCAAGAGGCGCAATTGCAAAGTACGACCCGGTGCCTCGCTGAGGGTGGCGATGACGAGCGCCACGTCGTGCACGGGCTGCTCGTCGATGGCCAGAATCTGGTCGTTTTTTTGCAGGCCGGCGCGCGCGGCTGCACCGCCAGGCATGATTTCCATCAGCGTGGGGGCGGAACGGGCCAGCGTCAGGCCCAGCTTACCCAGCACGTCGCCTTCCAAGTCCGTTTGCGTCAAAGTGGCCGTCGGCAAGGTCGCTTCTTGCAGGCCACGATCAGGACGACGCACTTCGATGCGCGCAGCCTGCTTGTCGAGGGTGGACTGGATCAGCTCCCAGCGCAACTCGGACCAGCTGGCGACAGCCTTGCCATTGACCGCTTCAACCGTATCGCCGCTGCGCAGGCCAGCAGCATGGGCCGGCGTTTGCTCGGCCACGGGGCCGAGCTTGCTCGACGGCTCCTCGATGCCATGCATGAACAAGCTCGCGTACAGCACGATGGCGACGAGAAAATTGGCCAGCGGCCCGGCAGCGACGATGGCGATGCGACGCCACACGCTCTGGCGTGTGAACTCGCGGCGCAACTCGCTTTCCGGCAAGTCGCTAAGGTCTTGCGTACGGCTGTCGAGCATGCTGACATAGCCACCCAGCGGCAGCGCGGAAATAGCCCATTCGGTCTGGTCCTTGCCAAACTTGCGCGAATACACCACTTTCCCCATGCCGATCGAGAAGCGCAGCACTTTCACGCCGCACCAGCGCGCCACCACGTAGTGGCCCAGCTCGTGCAAGGTAATCAGCGAACCGAGCGCGACGATAAAGGCCAGCAAGGTGGTGATCAACGTCATGCTGCCAGCCTCTGGGCGATATACGCATGCGCGGCCGCGCGGGCCAGGCGGTCCTGCTCCATCACGGCCTCGATGCTGGAGGCGGCGCCATGCGGCACGGTCTCGATCACGTGGGAAATGACGCGGTCGATCTGGCGGAAGCCGATCTGCTCGTCGAGAAAGGCTTGCACAGCCACTTCATTGGCCGCATTGAGCAGGGCCGGTGCCGTGCCGCCGGCGCGCAAGGCGTCGAACGCCAGCGCCAGGCAGGGGAAACGGCGCAAATCGGGACGCTCGAACTGCAAGGTGGCTATTTGCGCCAAATCGAGCTGCGCGACGCCGGAGGCGATGCGCTGTGGATACGCCAGCGCATGGGCGATCGGCGTGCGCATATCCGGGTTGCCCAACTGGGCCAGCACGGAACCGTCAATATACGACACCATCGAATGGATCACACTTTGCGGATGGATCAGCACCTCGATCTGCTCGGCTGGCGCACCGAACAGCCAGTGCGCTTCAATCACTTCCAGGCCCTTGTTCATCATGGTGGCCGAATCGACGGAAATCTTGCGCCCCATGGCCCAGGTCGGATGCTTGCATGCCTGGTCCGGCGTGACCGTATCGAGCGTTTCGACAGCGCGCGTAAGGAAGGGGCCGCCGGAAGCGGTCAGCACGATTTTTGCCACGCCCGCAGCGCCTGGCGCGCGGCCATGCGCATGCGGCAGACATTGGAAGATGGCGTTATGCTCGCTGTCGATGGGCAGCAGCACGGCGCCGTTATCGTGCACGGCATCCATGAACAGCTGGCCGGACATGACCAGCGCTTCTTTATTTGCCAGCAATATTTTCTTGCCCGCACGCGCCGCCGCCAAGGTGGGCGCCAGGCCGGCTGCGCCGACGATGGCCGCCATCACACCCGTCACTTGTGGTGCGCTGGCGATGGCGCACAGCGCCTCGACGCCATAATCGACTTGCGTAGCGACGCCCTGGCCGCGGAGCAGGCGCGTCAGTTCAAGGGCCGCGTCAGCGGTGCCGACGACGGCGCGCTGCGGACGGAACTGCAAGCACTGGGCGGCCAGTTCGGCCACACGGCTGTGCGCGCTCAGCGCATACACGCTGTATTGCTCGGGATGACGCGCGAGCACGTCGAGGGTGGACACGCCGATCGAGCCGGTCGCGCCAAGGATGGTGATGTATTGCATGAGTTTCCTTAAAGCCAGCTGGCCACCAGGGCAGCAAATGGCAGGACCGGGATCAACGCGTCGATACGGTCGAGTACGCCGCCGTGGCCAGGCAGCAGATTGCTGCTGTCCTTGATGCCGGCGCGACGTTTTAATTGGGATTCGAACAGGTCGCCGACGATGCTGGCAGCGACGACCAGCAGCAGCACCAGCAAGGTCACCAGCGAGCCGCGGCGCAATTGCAACTGCACGGCAAAGGTATCTTGCAGCACCGGCAACGAAGGCGCAGCAGCGATGGTGATGGCGGCGATGACGAGCACGGCGATGCCGCCGCCGATGGCACCTTCCCAAGATTTACCCGGGGAAATGCTGGGCGCCAGCTTGCGCTTGCCGAAAGCCTTGCCCGAAAAATACGCGCCGACGTCGGCGATCCAGACCAGCGCCATGACGGACAGCAGGAACAACGGGCTATGCAGGAACAAGGCAATGATGGCGACGAAGCAGCCGACGATGGTGACCGGATACACCAGACTAAGCAAAGTATTGCCCAAGCCTTCGGTGGGCGGCAAGCCCGTCGCCAGCGAGGGCGCGAAGCGGATCAGCCAGATGGCCACGCACAGGGCAAACCAGAAATTGAGCTGCGCCATGCCGTTACCGACAAAAAACGTATACGCGAAGGCAGCAGTCCAGACGGCAGCAATCAAGAGCGCCTGGCGATTTTTAAAAATGCGGAAGCTTTCCCATACGGCGGCGCCGAAGAACGCCGTGGCGATCACGGCGAAGGCAGGGAAGTAATTCAGATACAGAACCGGCAGCAAGACCGCCAACAGGACCAGGGCGGTGATTATCCGTGTTTTCAGCATCAGTTTGTCTTTTCAGTTAATTGCGCGCTGGTACGGCCAAAGCGCCGTTCGCGCTGCTGGTAAGACGCGATTGCCGCGTCGAGGCACTCGCCATTAAAGTCGGGCCAGAAAGTGTCGGTGAAAAACAGTTCCGTGTATGCCAGTTGCCACAGCAGGAAATTGGAAATGCGCTGCTCGCCCCCAGTGCGGATGAACAGGTCGGGCTCGGGTGCGTAGGCCATGGCCAGGTGCGGCGCCAATTGTTCTTCCGTGTAAGCCTGCGCGGCAGGCTGGCCATCGTTGGCAGCCTCGGCCGTCATTTTGTTGACCGCCTGCATGATGTCCCAGCGGCCGCCGTAATTGGCGCAGATCGTCACCGTCAGACGCGTATTGCGCGCCGTCTTGCGTTCGGCATTGGCGATCAGGGTTTGCAGCTCGTCGTTGAAGCGCGACAGGTCGCCCACCACCTTCAAGCGGATGTCGTTGGCATGCATCTTGACCACTTCGCGTTCCAGCATGGTGACGAACAGGCGCATCAACATCGACACCTCTTCTTCCGGGCGGCGCCAGTTTTCCGAGCTGAAGGCAAACAGGGTCAGATATTGAACGCCCCGTGCAAGGCAGGCCTCAACGATGCCGCGCACGGCGTCCGCACCCTTGACGTGACCAGCCACGCGCGGCAGGAAGCGCTTGGTTGCCCAGCGGCCGTTACCATCCATAATGATTGCCACATGGCGCGGCACCGTGCCAACCTCAGGTACTGCCGTTGTCGAACTCGAATAGATCATGAAAACACGAACACTAAAAATAAAAGATGACTATTATGCGCCAAATAGCACTGCCCGGAAAAGCCGTGCTTTCCCGGGCAGCATCAAAAGGACTGAAAACTAGACTGTCAGCACTTCTTTTTCTTTGTCGACCACCATCTTGTCGATGTCAGCAATAAACTTATCCGTCAGTTTCTGCACTTCTTCCGACGAGCGGCGCTCATCGTCCTCGGAGCAGGCTTTTTCCTTGACCAGTTTCTTCAGCGACTCGTTCGCGTCGCGACGAATGTTACGCACAGCAATCTTTGCGTCTTCCGCTTCACTCTTGACCAATTTGACCATTTCCTTGCGGCGCTCTTCCGTCAGCGGCGGAGTAGGAACGCGGATCAGGTCGCCCTGTGCCGATGGGTTCAAGCCCAGATCAGCATCGCGGATAGCTTTTTCGATGGTGTTGGCCATCTTTTTTTCATACGGCTGCACGCCGATGGTGCGCGCGTCGACCAGGGTCACGTTGGCGACCTGGGTCAGCGCCGTCGGCGACCCGTAGTAATCGACCATCACGTGGTCGAGGATACCCGTATGAGCGCGGCCGGTACGCACTTTGGCCAAGTCGGCCCGCAGTGTTTCCAGCGACTTGGTCATGCGTTCCTGCGTGTTCTTTTTAACGTCAGCTAAGGACATTGCTGTACTCCTTGTCTTGATAATAATGAATATTCTACTTTGCCAGATTCAAGAAACAAACCCGCGCAGTTGGGAGTGCCGAAAACCGTTCAGGGCAAGGCGCAGTGCCGAAGCCGGTACGAATACGGCGAGGCGCTGCAACGCAGCCATGGACGCTTCTCGGTGCTCCTTGTTTCTATACGTGAACCAGCGTGCCCTCATCTTCACCCATGATGACGCGCATCAGGGCGCCTGGCTTGGTGATCGAAAACACCTTGATCGGCAGTTTCTGGTCACGGCACAGGGCGAATGCGGTGGCATCCATCACTTGCAGATGCTTGGAGATGGCATCGTCGAACGTAATCGTATGGAACAGGGTGGCGTTCGGATCCTTCTTCGGATCAGCCGTGTAGACACCGTCAACCTTGGTGGCCTTCAGGACGATCTCGGCACTGATCTCGGAACCGCGCAGAGCGGCTGCCGTGTCGGTGGTAAAGAACGGATTGCCGGTACCGGCGGCAAAGACAACCACTTTGCCTTCTTCCAGGTATTGCAGGGCTTTCGGACGTACATATGGCTCGACGACTTGTTCGATGCCGATGGCCGACATGACGCGTGCAGTGATGCCGACGTGACGCATCGCATCGGCCAGAGCCAGTGCGTTCATCACGGTGGCAAGCATGCCCATGTAGTCGGCGGTGGCGCGGTCCATGCCTTGCGCGCCAGGCGCGACGCCGCGGAAGATATTGCCGCCACCAATTACGATTGCCAGTTCCACACCCAATTTCGCCACCTCGGCCACATCGGCCACCATGCGCTCGATCGTGGCGCGGTTGATGCCGTAGGGATCATCGCCCATCAGGGCTTCGCCGGACAACTTGAGGAGGACGCGCTTGTAGGCTGGTTTTGACATGAGCTGGGGCTCCATAAATGAGGTTATTCGAGTATGACATGGCGCAGCGCTTTGCAGCGCCGGACAGGCGTGCGCAACTGCCCATGCCGCCGCCCGGCACAACAGGTGCGGGCGGGCCAAAAAAACGGGCCTCTCGGCCCGCTTTACTTACGCTCCCTGGGAGGCAGCCATCTGTGCTGCGACTTCTGCTGCGAAGTCGTCTTGCTTCTTCTCGATGCCCTCGCCTACCACGTACATGGCGAAGCCTTTGACGCTGGTGTTAGCCGCCTTCAGCATTTGCTCAACCGACAGCTTGTCGTTTTTCACGAAAGCCTGGTTCAGCAGCGACACTTCTTTCAGGAACTTCTGTACCGAGCCTTCCAGGCGCTTGGCCAGGATTTCCGGCGATTGTGCTGGCTTGCCTTCGGCGGCCGCTTTGACTGCGTCTTCTTCGGCTTTCAGTTGGGCAACCGAACGCTCTTTTTCGATCAGTTCCGCAGGAACTTCGTTCGAAGACAGCGATACTGGCTTCATGGCCGCGATGTGCATGGCCACGTCTTTGCCTACTTGCTCATCGGCGCCGTCGAATTCGACGATCACGCCGATGCGCGCACCGTGCAGGTACGAAGCGAGCTTGTTGCTCGTTTCGAAGCGCTGGAAGCGGCGGATGGTCATGTTTTCGCCAATTTTGCCGATCAAGGCAGCGCGCACTTCATCGAGTGTCTTGCCATCGAGTGGCAGGGCCAGCAAGGCAGCTACGTCAGCCGGGTTGTGTTCTGCTACCAGACGGGCAGCGTTGTTGGCCAGTGCCAGGAAATCGTCGTTTTTCGCAACGAAGTCGGTTTCCGAGTTCACTTCGACCAGGGCGCCTACGCCATTGGCGATATAGGTTGCCACGACGCCTTCAGCGGTGATGCGTGCCGATGCTTTCGATGCCTTGCCGCCCAGTTTGACGCGCAGGATCTCTTCCGCACGCGCCATGTCGCCTTCGGCTTCGGTCAGTGCTTTTTTGCATTCCATCATTGGTGCGTCGGTTTTGCCGCGCAATTCGCCTACCATCGCTGCTGTAATCGCTGCCATGTGTTTCTCCTGATTCGGTGAGTCGACAGTCGCGGCCGGGCAGATATGCCTCGCCAGCGGTCACTATCGTTTTTTTGTTAAAAAAAAGGGGGAGCTGCTGCCACCCCTTTTCCCTTACTGCTGTGCTTACAAACAGCTATCTCGCGATAGCCTGGCCATTAAGCCTGTTCGTTTACTTCGACGAATTCGTCGCCAGCGGCTGCTTTAACCATTTCAACAACTTCGTTACCGGCAGCTGCACGGCCTTCGATGATTGCATCAGCAACACCGCGAGCGTACAACATGATGGCTTTCGAGGAGTCATCGTTACCTGGGATCACGAAGTTCACGCCTTCTGGGGAGTGGTTGGTATCGACAACGCCGATGACCGGAATACCCAGTTTAGCCGCTTCAGTGATCGCACCTTTGTGGTAGCCGACGTCTACAACGAAGATTGCGTCAGGAATGCCGCCCATGTCCTTGATGCCGCCGATCGATTTTTGCAGCTTGATCATTTCGCGGGAGAACATCAGCGCTTCTTTTTTCGACAGCTTCTCGATCGAACCGTCTTCGATCATCACTTCCATGTCTTTCAGACGCTTGATCGACGTTTTGATCGTCTTGAAGTTGGTCAGCATGCCGCCCAACCAACGCTGATCAACGAAAGGCACGCCAGCGCGTTGCGCTTCAGCAGCGATGATTTCGCGAGCTTGACGCTTGGTGCCGACCATCAGGATGGTGCCACGGTTTGCAGCCAGTTGACGCACGTGCTTCATTGCGTCCTGGTACATCGCCATGGTTTTTTCCAGGTTGATGATGTGGATCTTGTTGCGATGGCCGAAGATGAACGGTGCCATTTTTGGATTCCAAAAACGGGTTTGGTGACCAAAGTGGACACCGGCTTCCAGCATTTCGCGCATTGTTACGGACATTATTAACTCCAGGGTTGGGTCTGGAATCCGATCAGTCACCATAGAGGCACCCTTGTCGACCGGATTCGCGTGTTTATATTGATTAAATACACTGTTTTACTGCATTGCCTAAAAGAGAATTCAAGCAACCCAGAATTCTACACCGAAATGACGGCCGCATCAAGTCTGCACTGCGAATCGCCGGCCCTTGGGGAAGCGCTCGATGTACCACGCTGGCGCCAGGCGTAGCCGAGCTGGCGGTTCATCCCGATTTGCGCACAAATCGCCGCCCGGCCATGGGAAGAAGGCGGCGAATTGAGGGCGCCTCGTTTATAATTTCAACATATTTGCAGACTTTTTTCCGCACCATGGAAATCGTCTGTGCTTTTCACCCGCGCTTTTCAGCCGGAAATTTTGCAGATTGCGACTTACACCATGCCTACCATCCGTATTAATAGCGCCGCCGACATCGAAGGCATGCGCGTTGCCGGCAAACTCGGCGCTGAAGTACTCGATTACATCACTCCCTTCGTCAAGGTGGGCGTCACGACAGGCGAACTGGACCGCCTGTGCCACGAATACATGCTCAACGTGCAAGGCACCATCCCGGCCCCGCTGAACTATTGCCCGCCCGGCTACACGCCTTACCCGAAGGCCATTTGCACCTCCGTCAACGACGTCATCTGTCATGGCATTCCGGGCGACAAGGTCTTGAAGAGCGGCGACAGCGTCAACCTCGACATCACTGTCATCAAGGATGGCTATCACGGCGACAATAGCCGCATGTTCCTCGTCGGCACCCCCACCATCCTGGCAAAGCGCCTGTCGGAGATCACCTATGAATGCATGTGGCTGGGCATAGACCAGATCAAGCCGGGTGCCCACCTCGGCGATATCGGCCATGCCATCCAGCAACATGCGGAAAAGGCTGGCTATAGCGTGGTGCGCGAATTCTGCGGTCACGGCATCGGCAAGGTCTTCCATGAAGAGCCGCAAGTGTTGCATTACGGCAAACCAGGCACTCTCGAGCGCCTCGAAGCAGGCATGATTTTTACCGTGGAACCGATGATCAACTCGGGCCGCCGCGAGATCCGCGAGATGAACGATGGCTGGACCATCAAAACCAAGGACCGCAGCTTGTCGGCGCAATGGGAACACACGGTGCTGGTGACGGAGACGGGCTACGAAGTGCTGACCGTCTCGCCCGGCATGCCGCCGCCGCCCGCCTTGATCCTGAACAAAGCCTGATTTTTCCATCCCACGCACCGCCACCCCAGGGCCCAGATGAAAAAGCAAGTTCGGGAACAGCTGAAACAGCAACTGAAAGCCGACCGCCAGGTCGTCATTGCGGCCTTCCAGGCCGACGGCAAGCCTGAAAAACTGCTGCGCAGCCTGCGCCACAGCGTCGATGGCGTGCTGGCGCGCGCCTGGCAGGAAGCAGGTTTGCCGCCTGGCACGGCCTTGGTGGGTGTGGGCGGCTATGGCCGCGGTGAACTGTTTCCGTATTCCGACGTCGACCTGCTGATCTTGCTGCAGCAATCGCCCGATGCGCAAACACAAGAAAAGCTCGAAGAACTGGTGCAACTGCTGTGGGACCTGGGCTTGGAGATCGGCCACAGCATTCGCACGGTCGAAGAATGCATGGTCGAATCGAAAGCTGATATTACCGTGCAAACCAGCCTGCTCGAGGCGCGCCTCGTGTGCGGCAACGCGGACTTGTTCGCGCAATTACAGCAGCGCTACCAGGCCGCCATGCAGCCGCAGGCATTTTTCCAGGCGAAAACGGCGGAAATGCGTCAGCGCCATGCCAAATATGAAGACACAGCCTTCAGCCTGGAACCGAATTGCAAGGAAAGCCCCGGCGGCCTGCGCGACTTGCAGGTGATTTTATGGGTCGCCAAGGCGGCCGGCCTGGCCAATTCCTGGCGCACCCTGGCCACCAGCGGTCTGATTACGCTCACCGAAGCGCGCCAGTTGATGGAAAAGGAGCGCGCCTTCAAAGATATCCGCGTACGCCTGCACCTGCATGCGGGTCGGCGCGAAGACCGCCTGGTATTCGACATACAGACGGCCATCGCCGAATCGCTGGGCTTGCAAGCGACGGGCAGCGGCCCGCACATGCGCCGCGCCAGCGAATTTCTCATGCAGCGCTATTACTGGGCCGCCAAGACGGTGACCCAGCTCAACACGATTTTGCTGCAAAATATCGAGGCACGGCTGTTTCCGCAAGACGATGTGGCCGTGCCCATCAACGAACGCTTCAATGAAGTCAACAGCCTGATCGACATTAGCGCCGACGATACGTTCGAGCAATATCCATCGGCCATGCTGGAAATCTTTGTCTTGATGACGGAACGCCCGGCGCTGAAGGGCATGACCTCGCGCGCCACGCGCGCGCTGTGGCACGCGCGCTTCAAGATCGATGCCGCCTTCCGCCAGGATGACGTCAACCGCGCCCTGTTCCTGCGCATCATGCGAGCGCCCGTGGGCATCATCCACGCATTGCGACGCATGAACGAGATGAGCATCCTGGGGCGCTACCTGCCCAATTTCCGCCGCATCGTGGGCCAGATGCAGCATGACCTGTTCCACGTATACACGGTCGACCAGCATATTTTGATGGTGGTGCGTAACATGCGCCGCTTCACGATGAGCGAACATGCCCACGAATATCCGTTCTGCAGCCAACTGATGGCCGATTTCTCGCAGTCGTGGCTGCTGTACGTGGCAGCCCTGTTCCACGATATCGCCAAGGGCCGCGGCGGCGACCACTCGAAGCTGGGCGTGGCCGACGTCACCCAGTTCTGCCAGGATCACGGCCTGTCGGCAGAGGACACGGAACTGGTCGCCTTCCTGGTAGAAAATCACCTGACGATGTCGCAAGTGGCGCAAAAGCAGGACCTGTCTGACCCCGACGTCGTGCAAGCCTTTGCGAAAGTGGTCAAGGACGAGCGCCACCTGACGGGCCTGTACCTGCTGACGGTGGCCGACATCCGTGGCACCAGCCCGAAAGTGTGGAATGCCTGGAAGGGCAAGCTACTGGAAGACTTATACAAAATCACCCTGCGCGTGCTCGGTGGCGAGCCGCATACGGCCGACCGCGAGCTGAAAAACCGCCAGCAGGAAGCGCTGGCCACCCTACGCCTGTACGGCTTGCCACCGGATGCACACCTGAAACTGTGGCAGCAACTGGACGTTGCGTATTTTCTGCGCCATGACGCCTCTGACATCGCCTGGCAGACGCGCTCGCTGTGTGACAAGCTCGACAGCAAGTTGCCGGTGGTAAAATGCCGGCTGGCGCCGATCGGCGAAGGCTTGCAAGTAGCCGTCTACATACCCGATCAGCCCGACCTGTTCGCGCGCATCTGCAGCTATTTCGACCGCAAGAATTTCAGCATCCTCGACGCGAAGATCCACACGACCAGGAATGGCTATGCACTCGATACTTTTCTCGTCACCGAGCAGAACTTTGCCAAAAGCTACCGCGACATCATCAGCCTGATCGAGCATGAGCTGGGCAAACTGTTGCAGTCGCAAACGCCGCTGCCGCCGCCGGGCAAGGGAAGACTGTCGCGTCTGTCGCGCACCTTCCCCTTCCAGCCGACGGTAGACTTGCGGCCCGATGAAAAGGGCCAGTACTACCTGCTGTCGGTGGCCGCCAACGACCGCACGGGCCTGCTCTATACGATCGCCAATGTGCTGACCAAGTACCGCATCAACCTGCACACGGCCAAGATCATGACCCTGGGCGAGCGGGTCGAAGACGTCTTCCTCGTCGACGGTCCCGCGCTCAACAATGCCCGCAACCAGATATTGCTGGAAACCGATTTACTCGATGCGCTGAAAGTGTAACGACCTGCGCGCAGCGCCTACCCTTACTGAAACTGAAACAACATGACCGAAGAATTATTACGCTTGTCCAAACGCATGTCCGAACTGGGCCTGTGCTCGCGCCGTGAAGCCGATGAATGGATCGCGCGCGGCTGGGTCCGCGTCGATGGCAAAGTGGTGTCCGAACTGGGCAGCAAGGTCACCCCAAGCCAGCGCGTTACCGTGGAACGCCAAGCCGCAGCCGAGCAATCGAAGCGCGTCACCGTGCTGATCAACAAACCCGTCGGCTACGTCAGCGGCCAGGCCGAAGACGGCTACACGCCAGCGGTGGCGCTGATCAAGGCGGAAAACCGCTGGGCGGAAGACCGCAGCCCGGAACAGTTCCACCCGACCCAGCTGCGCAGCCTGGTGGCCGCTGGACGTCTGGATATCGATTCTGTCGGCTTGCTGGTCTTGACGCAGGATGGGCGCGTGGCCAAGCAGTTGATCGGCCACGATACCGATGTCGACAAGGAGTACCTGGTGCGCGTGAGCTACACCAAGGGCGATACCCTGCCCGACAGCGAGCTGAAAAGACTCAACCACGGCCTGTGGCTCGACGGCAAGCCCTTGCTGCCCGCCAAGGTGCGCTGGCAGAATGAAGACCAATTGAGCTTTACCTTGCGCGAAGGCAAGAAACGCCAGATCCGCCGCATGTGCGAAGCCGTCGGCCTGAAAGTGCTGGGACTAAAACGCGTGCGCATCGGCAAGGTCAAGCTGGGCGACTTGCCAACGGGCCAATGGCGCTACCTGAGCGCGGACGAACAGTTTTAAGCGACGGCGTCAAGATGGCATGCGCAGCGGCATGCCAGCTTATAGCAGCAGGAATATAGTGATATAGAATCAATTATAGTGATTTTCTTAGTAAATATTGCCTTAAACCTATACACTATTCCCCATTAGAATAAAAGAGATACGCTGTCGTGAACGATCCCATTCCCAATCCACTGCGCAAAGGCGCACCCAGCCTGGCAGATGTCACCGAACCGATGGAGCCAGGCACCAAGCCGCACCATATGAGCGATCCGTGGGATATCGGCGAAACCCTGTGCAGCCTGGCCGATAACGGTGACGCCATCTCGATCTATCCGGCCGGCGGCGAAGATGTCATCATGGCGCGCATCCTGTCGGTCGACGACGACTTGCCGCAATTCGTGCTGGAACTCAATGAAGGCGCAACTCTGCCCGAAGGCGGCGCCACGTTTGTGTCATCGGTACAGAGTGCCAAGCTGCAATTTACCGTCAACGGCGAATGGGAAGCGTATCCCGGGCGCCCTAACGTCTACCTGACGAACTTCCCCGGCCATTGCCTGGTGCTGGAACGACGCGAATCGGCCCGCCTGGAAACCCCGCTAGGCGTGTACCACCTGGCCGCGTTTGTGCTCGAAGGGCGGCCATATGAATTGCAGCTGTATGACTTCTCGAGCGGCGGCATCGGCATGCGCGCCCACCCACGCGATACGATAGGGCTGTACGTGGGTCGCAAGCTGTCGCGCGTGCGCCTGGAACTGGGGCCGAGCAAGGTCATGATTGCCGACCTGGAAATTCGCCTCTCGCGCACTTTCCGCTCCTTCCTGCTGGGCGAGCAAGTACAAATCGGCTGCCGCTTCCTGAACCTGACGCCGGCCATGCAGGATGAATTGCAAGCCCTGCTCGACAACCTCGGCAGCAACCGCAAAGTGCGCTAGGTGAGTACTGGGGTCAGACCCTCAACACCGCCAACACATAGCTCTGCGCTAACGCATCCGGGGGTCTGACCCCCGATGTCGGCGGCCTAGTCGTCGTCGTTCGGATCGAGATCGGGAAACATGACCTCGGTATAGCCGAATTGCGTAAAATCAACGATACGCATCGGATACAAAATACCGTGCAGATGGTCCACTTCATGCTGCACCACGCGGGCATGGAAGCCGTCGCAGTCGCGGCTGATGGGCTGGCCAAACTGGTCCGCGCCTTCGTAGTGCAGTTCGCTCCAGCGCGGCACGCTACCGCGCAAGCCGGGCACGGACAGGCAGCCCTCGAAACCCTCTTCCTTACGCTGCGTCAGAGGCGTCAGCACAGGGTTGATCAGCACGGTCTCCGGCACTTGCGGCGCATCGGGATAGCGCAGATTATTCTTGAAGCCGTAAATCACCAACTGCAGATTGACGCCGATCTGCGGCGCCGCCAAGCCAGCGCCATTGGCGGCATGCATGGTATCGAACATGTCGGCGATCAAGGCGTGCAATTCGGGCGTATCGAAGTCGCGCACTGGCTCTGCCATGCGCAGCAGGCGCGGATCGCCCATCTTCAAAATGTCGCGTACGGTCATTTTGCGTCCAATGTCGACTGCATTTCTTGCAAGTAAGTACGGAAGGCGGCGCCCGTTTCCGGATGTTTCATGCCCATCGCCATGCTGGCCTTCAGATAGCCAAGCTTGGAGCCGCAATCATAGCGCTGCCCTTGGTAACGATATGCCAACACGCGCTCTTCGCGCATCAGGGCGGCGATACCGTCCGTCAACTGGATTTCGCCACCGGCGCCGGTACCGATATTTTCCAGGTGGCCGAAGATGCGGCTGGTCAACACATAACGGCCCACCACGGCCAGGGTCGATGGCGCCACTTCGGGCGCAGGTTTTTCCACGATGGCCGAAACCAGTTCCAGGTCGGGCTGATAATTTTTTGCCGACACGATACCGTACTGCTTGGTTTCCGCGCGCGGCACGTCCTGCACCGCCAGCAGCGAGCAATTTTCATACTGGAAGACATCGGCCATTTGCGCCAGCACCGGGCGCACGCCCTCTTCCACGTCCATGAAATCGTCGGCCAGCAAGACCGCGAACGGTTCGTCACCGATCACGGGACGGGCGCACAGCACCGCGTGCCCCAGGCCCAGCGGTGCCGACTGGCGTATGTAAATGCAATTGATGTGCTTAGGAATGATGTTTTGCACCATGTCGAGCAACTGCCGTTTGCCTGCCGCTTCCAGCTCCGACTCCAGCTCGTAGGCCGTGTCGAAATGGTCTTCGATGGCGCGCTTGTTGCGCCCCGTAATGAAGATCATTTCCGTGATGCCTGCCGCCACCGCTTCCTCCACTGCGTACTGAATCAGTGGTTTATCGACAATGGGCAACATCTCCTTCGGTTGCGCCTTGGTCGCAGGCAAGAAACGGCTGCCCAGGCCAGCGACGGGAAAGACTGCTTTTCTAATTTTTTTCATGGGTCTTCTGTAGCTTCTGTAAGATGTTGAATGATTAGTCTTTTGCCAGCAAGGCCAACAAGGCCAGCAGGCCAGCCTCGTCGAGTACGGCCACACCCAGTTCCTCGGCCTTGGCCAGCTTGCTGCCGGCGTCCGAGCCGGCCACCACGTAAGCAGTTTTCTTCGATACCGAACCGCTGACCTTGCCACCGGCCGCCTCGATCAGCTCTGCAGCTTCGTCGCGGCTCATATTGGGCAACGTCCCCGTCAAGACAAAAGTCTTGCCGTCCAGTTTGCCGCCAGAGACTGGCATTTCAGGCAATTGTGACAGTAATTCATTGCGCAGGGCGTCCAATTGCACAAGCAGCTTGACATGCGCTGCCTCGGCCAGCCATTGCGCCAACGCTTCCGCCACGGCGGCAGGCAAGCCCGCGTGGAAGCTGGGTCCTTGCGCCGCCAGGCTGTCCAGGGTCACGCCCCGCTCCACCAGCTGTTTGCTGCGCGCTTGCGTGAGCTTGGGGATGCCGATGGCGGCCAGCAGCGTGGTCTGCTCGAGCTGCGTGCGCAACTTGGCACTGGGCGCGTGTTCACCCTGCGGCGTGACGCCAGCGTCCAGCAATGCCTGCAGCGCCTGCTGGTTCTTTTCTTCGGCAAAGAAATCGGCAATCGACTCGGCCACGGTACCGCCAATATCGGGCAGCACGCGCAGCAAGGCCGCCGGCGCACGGCGCACATAGTCGAGGCTACCGAGCCATTCGGCCAGGGTCTTGGCCGTCGATTCACCCACGTGGCGGATGCCCAGCGCGAACAGGAAACGCTCGAGCGGCGGACGCTTGCTCGCCTGTATGCCTGCCAGCAAGTTTTCCGCCCATTTCGTGGGAATCTTGCCTTGTTGCACTGTTTCTGGCGTCGAAGCATCGCGCTCGTCGGCGCGCACTTTCATTTCCAGCAGGCTATCGAGCGTCAGCCGGTACAAGTCGGCCAGACCATGCACATATTCCAGTTCGACCAGGGTATCGATGTAACGTTCCCCTAGGCCTTCGATATCCATCATGCGGCGGCCCGCGAAATGGCGGAACGCTTCCTTGCGCTGCGCCGAGCAGAACAGGCCACCCGAGCAGCGCGCAATCGCCTCGCCCTCTTCGCGCACCACGTGGGAATCGCAGACAGGGCAGCGTTCCAGCATCTTGAACGGCAGCGGCGCCGGTTCGGGGCGCTTGTCGAGCACCACGGACAGCACTTCCGGGATCACATCGCCGGCACGGCGCACGACGACAGTGTCGCCCACGCGCACATCCTTGCGCAGCACTTCGTCTGCATTGTGCAAGGTGGCGTTGGTCACCGTCACGCCGCCGACCGACACGGGCGCCAGGCGCGCCACGGGGGTCATGGCGCCCGTGCGGCCAACCTGAATATCGATGCCCAGCACCAGCGTCAGCGCCTCTTCGGCGGGAAACTTGTGCGCCAGCGCAAAACGCGGCGCGCGCGACACAAAGCCCAGCGCCTGCTGGTCTTGCGTCGCGTTGACCTTGTAGACCACACCGTCGATTTCATAGGGCAAGGCGGGACGGCGCGCGCCGATATCGGCGTAGTATGCCAGCAAGCCCTGCGCACCCTGCACCACCTTGCGTTCCTTCGACACGGGAATACCCAGGGTGTCGTACCAGTCCAGCAAGGCCGAATGCGACAGTGGCATGACGGCGCCATCAAGGGCGCCGATGCCGTAAGCATAAAAACGCAGCTTGCGCTGTGCCGTGATGCGCGAATCGAGCTGGCGCAGGCTGCCGGCCGCAGCATTGCGAGGGTTGGCGAACTCCTTGTGCCCCGCCACACGCTGGCGTTCGTTCAGGCGGGCGAAATCGGCCTTGAACATCATCACTTCGCCGCGCACATCGAGCACGGCGGGAATCTTGTCGCCCTGCAGGCGCAGTGGAATGCCAGCGATGGTGCGGATATTGGCCGTCACGTCCTCGCCCGTGGCGCCATCGCCGCGCGTGGCCGCCTGCACGAACAAACCGTTTTCATAGCGCAGGTTGATGGCCAGGCCATCGAATTTCACTTCGGCGGCGTAATCGACTCCTGCACCATCAAGGTCCAGGCCTTCGCGCACGCGGCGGTCGAAATTGACGATATCGTCGTCGGAGAAACCATTGTTCAGCGACAGCATCGGCACGGCGTGCGTGACTTGCTCGAATTGCGGCAACGGTGCTGCGCCGATGCGCAAAGTGGGCGAATCGGGCGTGCGCAAGTGCGGATGGGCCGCTTCCAGCGCCTGCAGTTCGACAAACAACTGGTCGTACTCGGCGTCGGGGATGGTGGGATTGTCGAGCACGTGGTAGGCGTGCAGGTGCCGATTGAGTTCGGCAGTGAGTGCCAGGACGCGCTGGGCGGCGTCCTGGTTAGTCGGATCAGTCATTGTTACGCGATTCTTCAGCTAAATAAACGCAGGGCGCGGGTGGAGCCGGCCGCAATATCGGCCGCTTCCATTTCCTGGTAAAACTCTTGCACCTGGCCGGCGATCTCGGCCAGTGCCGCGTCCGACAGGGCCTGGTTGTAATCGTCGACGATGGTGGCGTCGAGGCGGCCCACCAGCGCTTTGGCGCAGGCAACCATGGCGCCGAAAGCGTCGCGTGCAGGCGCCACGCACGGCACGTCGAGCAACAGGGTCAAGCGGGGCGTGGTTTCCTCGGCCAGAGTGACATTTGTCGACAGCGAGAACAGATAGCTGCCGTCACCATCGGGCATGACGAAACGGCCGTCAGGACGCACGTCAAAGCCTTGCTTTTCCAGGGCGAAGAGCAGGGTCGACATGGCCCACGGTGCACCGTTCGTGTGCAGGTTGACGCCCAGCTGGGCATCGTGACCGGCGACAAAGCGATGCAGATTGCGCGCTTCGGCCATCACTTCCATCATGTCGGGCACTTCCGGTTCGGCGCCGATCTCGTCGGCCACGACACGCAAGCGCGTGACCAATTCCGAGTATTCCAGTTCATTCAAGGCCGTGCTGCGGCTGGCCAACTGCACGCCGCCCTGCATCTTGGTATACACACCACCATGCGTGATCGGTTCCCAGTCGCCATTGACGTGCAAGCCGATGAAATGCACGGGCTTGTTGCCCACCAGGCGCAGAGTTTGCAGCACCGGCAAAATCTTCTCGCCGCGCACGGGCGCTTCCAGCGACAGGGGCAACAAACAATCGATCAGCGGGTCGACCAGGCTGGTCGCCTGCTCGCTGGCGGTGCTCACTTCTTGCACCGGCTCGGCGCCTGTTGCAAGGAGCGGCTCGGCCGGGGTATCGCCTAGCGACGGTTCCGCGTGTACGGGCGCATCCGTTACAACGGCCGCTGGCGACGCACCAAACGACGGTTCGGCCTTGGCGTTGGGTGCAGCGTCAAAGCGCGGCTCCTGGCGCAAGACCGGTTCCTGTGCCTGCGCCGCTGGCGCCTCGCCCTCGCGCATCAGCACGTCATCGTGGTCGGTGGAAAAGGCCCGTTCCACACTTTTCTTGGCCTTGTATTCTTGCCATTTGTTATACGAAAAAACACCGACGATAAAGACGCCGCCGGCGCCGAACAAGGTAATTTGTAAGTCTGTCATGCTGCTTGTGCCTCGGTAGCAAAATTTGCGGCGGACTCCATGTCCACCGCCACGATGCGCGATACGCCCTGCTCCTGCATCGTCACACCGATCAATTGATGGGCCATTTCCATCGCAATCTTGTTATGCGAAATGAAAAGGAATTGGGTCTGGTCGGACATGCGCTTGACCATGCGGCAAAAGCGTTCCGTGTTCGAATCATCGAGCGGCGCATCGACTTCGTCGAGCAGGCAGAACGGCGCAGGATTGAGGCGGAACATGGAAAACACCAATGCGGTCGCCGTCAGCGCCTTCTCTCCACCGGACAACAGGTGAATGGTGGCATTTTTCTTGCCGGGAGGCTGCGCCATGACTTGTACACCGGAATCGAGAATTTCGTCGCCCGTCATGGTCAGCTTGGCCTGCCCGCCACCAAAGAGGATGGGAAACAGCTCGGAAAAGTGGTGGTTGACCTTGTCGAACGTATCTTGCAGCAAGTCGCGCGTTTCCTTGTCGATCTTGTGGATCGCGTCTTCCAGGGTGTTGATCGCTTCCGTCAGGTCGGCATTTTGAGCGTCGAGGAAATTCTTGCGCTCGGATGCCTGTGCCAATTCGTCCAGCGCAGCCAGGTTGACGGCGCCCAGGCCCGTGATGGCGTTCGTCAGGCGCGTGACTTCGCCCTGCAGATACGAGAGCCGCATGTCCGGATGCAACTTTTCCGTCAGCAGCGCTTCATCGGCGCCCGATTCCAGCAATTGCTGGGCGAATTGCTCCTGGTTCAGACGCGCGGCTTGCTCCTTGAGCTGCATTTCCATGATCTTGTCGCGCTGCGGCTGCAAGCTGCGCTCCGATTGCGTGCGCGCATCTTCGGACAGGCGCAGCTGCTGGGTGATCTGGTCCAGTTCATGGCGCGCGTCCGCCAGCGCCCGCTCCTGCGTGGTGCGGCGCTCGAGCAAGTCCTGCAAGCCATCGGCGGCGGCGCCGCTTTCCAGGTTGGCCAGCTCCAGTTCGCCCGCCTGCAGGCTGGCCGTCACTTGCTGTGCCTGCGTGCTTGCCGTGGCGATATTGCGGCGCAATTCCTCGATCTTGGCGCGCTGGGCTTTTTCTGCGTATTCCGTGTCCTTGGCGTTTCGCTCCAGGTCGCGCAAGGCTTCGCGCGCTTCGGACAAAAGCTGTTCCTTGCGCAAAAAGTCGGTATGGCCGTCTTCGTGAGCTTCCTGCAAGTTGCCCAGTTCCATGTCCAGCTGTTCGAATTTCTCTTCCGATTCCAGCTTGGCCTGCATCTGTTCGGCTTCCTGCGCGGCGATTTCAAACAGGTCAGCGCCGATCTGCGTGCTGCGCTGGTTGAAGCGCGCTTCGACTTCCGACAATTTCACCACATCGAGTTGCAGCGTATGCACGGCAGACGTCAGTTGCTGTATGCGCAAGCGCAAGTCCGAGAGATTACGCGTGAGGCTGGCGACGGCAGCATCGGCCCGCACGGCTCGGGCGCGCGCCTCTTCGGCGAGCAATTGCTGGGCGCGCAATTGTTTGCCTATATTCTCGATTTCCTGCTGGCGCCCCAACATGCCTTCCTGCTCAGAATCGGCAGCATAGAAACGCACGCTGGAAGCCGTCACCACATGTCCAAGCCTGGTGACAAAATAGCCGCCTGGCGGCAACTTGGCACGTTCGGCCAGCGCTTCGGCCGCGTCTTCCACGGCATAGGCATTGTGCAGCCAATCTTGCAGCAAGCCGCGCAAACCCGGATCGTTGAGTTTGAGCAAGTTCAGGAACGGTTTCAGTCCCGCCACTTCCGCCACGGGCAGCGGCGCCACCGTCGACGGCGCGTACAGGGCCAGCTTGGCCGGCGGCGCATCGGCAAAAAAGGCCTTGGCCCAATCGATATTTGACAGCTGCAAGGCCGACGTGCGCTCGCGCAGGATCGACTCCATGGCCGCTTCCCAGCCCGCCTCGATCTGCAGCTTTTGCCACAGGCGCGGCAAGGTGTCGAGTTCGTGCTTTTTCAGCCATGGCTGCACCTTGCCCTGGGTCTGCACGCGTTCCTGCAATTGTTTCAAAGCAGAAAGACGCGCTTCGAGCTGGGCGTTAGCGTTTGTTTCGGCATTGACTTGCGCCTGCGCTGCGGCCCGTTCCTGCTCCAGCTTGGGCTGCTGCTCCAAAGCCTCTTCCAGATAGAAACCCTGTTCTTCCAGGGTTTGCTGCTTCTCTTCCAGTTGCAGCTTCAGGTTTTCCAGATGGCTGCTATCGGGCAGGCTCAAGCTATTTTTTTCCTGCTGCAAGCGCTCGCGGCGCGTCAACAGGCTGGCCAGGATGTTCGAGGCGTTGCGCTGGTGCGCCGATTCCAGTTCCAGCTGCTGCTGGGCCTGCATGATGCGCGCACGCGATTCCGTGCTCTTGTTCTGCGCCGCGCGCCAGGCCGCGTCCAGCTCGGGCAATTGCTCGCCCTTCTGTTCGGCCATCATTTGCGCTTGCTCAACCTTGGCAGCGAGCTCTTCGAGGTGAAATTGCGCCTCTTCGATCTGCTCCTGGTACTCGTCGCCTTGGCTGCTCCATTGGTCGCGCTGGGCCGTCAAGGTGGCTAGCTGGGCCTGCAGGCGGGCGCGCGATTCGATGACGAACTTGATCTGCGCTTCCAGGCTGCCGATTTCCGCATTCGTCTGATACAGATGGCCCTGCGCCGTATGTAAACGGTCTCCGACGGCAAAGTGCGCCTGGCGCATCTGCTCGAGTGTCAATTCCACGTTGCGCAGCTTGGCCGTCTGCTCTTCCAGATCCGTCTGTGCCTGTTCGACCTCACGGGCATAGCGCGTCTGCTCGTTGTGCGCCTCATTCTTGCGCAGTAGCCACAAGAGTTTCTGCTTTTCTTCCTGGTCCGCCTGCAGGGTGTGGAAGCGGGTGGCAACGGCCGCCTGCGCTTCGAGCTTTTCCAGGTTGGCATTAAGTTCGCGCAAAATATCTTCCACGCGCAACAAATTCTCACGCGTATCGTGCAAGCGGTTTTCCGTCTCGCGGCGACGCTCCTTGTATTTCGACACACCGGCCGCTTCTTCGAGGAAGACACGCAATTCTTCAGGGCGCGATTCGATGATGCGCGAAATCATGCCCTGGCCGATGATGGCGTAGGCGCGCGGACCGAGGCCCGTACCGAGGAAAATATCCTGGATGTCGCGCCGGCGCACGGGCTGGCCATTGATGTAATAGGTGGAGGTGCCGTCGCGCGTCAGGGTGCGCTTGACGGCGATCTCGGCGTACTGGCCCCACTGGCCGGACGCCTTGCCATCGTTATTGTCGAACACCAGCTCCACGGAAGCGCGCCCGGCTGGCTTGCGGTGGGTGGAGCCGTTGAAGATGACGTCCTGCATCGACTCGCCGCGCAATTCGGATGCTTTCGATTCGCCCAGCACCCAGCGCACGGCGTCGATGATATTCGACTTGCCACAGCCATTGGGCCCAACCACGCCCACGAGCTGGCCTGGCACCTGGAAATTGGTGGGATCGACGAAAGACTTAAATCCCGACAACTTGATGGAAGAGAGACGCACGTGTTTTAGAGTTCCTGGCCTATGCTGGCGGTTGAGATCGGCGAAGCGGGCGCATAATCAGTTCATATTCGCCATGGCGATGGCAGCCTGGCCGCTCACCGAAAAAAAGTGCTTCATCATACCATTTCCTGATGCTTTTCTGGCCAAAAAACAACAGCGTCAAATGGCAGCTGGCCAGCTGGCGCCAAGTTAAGGGACCGGGCGGCGATCGTGTGCGAGTTTCCAATCGTCGCGGGAAAAAACGTGCTCGTGACCTGACAGCAACTTGGCCAGCTCTTGCAGCCACTGCTCGGTCGGCATGGGCTCGGCCTTGAAGCTCAGCACCACCATCAGTACCAGACTGACCAGCGCCAGCGCGTGGCTGACGGCGATATTGACGGCGCCACGGGCAGTCCAGATGAAGCCCAGCGCCATTGCCAGACCCAGCACGCAGCCACTGACCGCTTCCGATACGCTGTGTGCATGTACGACTACGCGCGAAATGCCCACCAGCACGGCAAACGCCACGCCGACCAGCACGCCGGCATGGCGCCAGCGCGCTTCGGCGCGCTGCAACAGCACATACATCAGCACCGGAAACACGGCGCCGGCACGCATGGCGTGACCGCTGAAGCCAGTAAAGTCGAGCGCGCTGCTGCCCACACCCCAGCTCATGAAGGCCAGCTTCGACAGCACCACGAGGGCCAAGCCACCGCCATACCAAAGGCTCCAGCTGAGCACCAGGCGCCACTGGCGCGACACCAGCAGCCACAGGGCAATCGCCGCGCCAGCCGGCCCCATCACGGACATGTCGGCCGCAAAAGAAATTCCATTCCACCAAGTCATCGTCGCTGCACTTATTTCATGATCAGCTTGCACTATGCCACGACTGCGCCGTGTTTCGCGCGGCTTTTTGCTGTGCTGCAGCAAAGAATTACATTCGATTACAAAATTTCCGCAGCGGAACTAGGCGCTGCGCAGCTGCTGCACACGCGTCAGATATTTGTCAAGCGCTTGCCCTTGGGCGGCGCAAAGTCGCGGATCGATTCGATCATGCCCACTTGCAGCGCCTGGGCCGCCGTCAGGTGCAAGTCGGAATAGGTATGCACCTGCCATTGCTCTTGCGTCAGGTTGACATGGTCGCGCAGGATGCGCTCGGTGCGCATGTCGTCGGCGCGCAAGCCTTCGACGATGATGCTGAGCGCGTCGGGGCGCGAACCGGGCGACGCCGTGGCATGCGATTTGTGCACCATGAAGCGCGCCGTCTCGCTGGCATGGCGCTGCCGCCCGGCCAGAAACAGCGTGACGGCAATGGACGCCACGGCCCCTGCGTTGTAGGTAATGATGTCAAACGGCAACTTGCTGAGAAAGTTGTACAGACAGATGCCGTCGCTGACATAACCGCCATTCGACTGAATCAGGATGTGCGCGACGCTGAGCTTGTCTTCCGTCATGTCGGCTGCGGCGTCGAAGACGCGCCGCACCATGTCACTGTTGACGTCGCCCGAGAGGGTGAAGTAAGCGTGCTGCCCGGTGTTGTTCTCGGTGTTGTTGTCGGTGTTGTTGTCGATGTTATTGTCAGTGTTACTGTATGTCTCGCTTTGTATTGTGTTCATGTCAGCCACCCGCAAGAAAGCCCGAATTTCATCATAGCCCATTGCGCCACGAGGTGACGCGCACTTGCACGCGATGACGGCGCCGCCAAGCCCGTCGACAGGCACCTCTGCCGCGCAATTGCAGCTTCCGGAGCACGTCTTTACAGATTGACAGAATACCCCTGCTGGCATATATTCTTCACACTTGATCGGGAGAGGGCAACCCAGCGTTGCCGCCGAAGGGGCACTACCCAAAAACTCTCAGGCAAAAGGACCGATCAGGCGGACTAAAGTTGTTGCTTTGGCGACATATTTAGCTCAACTCTGGAGAGCGGCCGCGGCTATTGCCGGCGGCCCACCGAAGGGGCGCACGGGGCAAGCCCCCCGTAATCTCTCAGGTATCAAGGACAGGGGGGTCAGTGATCACGCCAGAAAGCCGTGTTTGGCTAGCGTGTTCTGTTAACTTCCCCCTTTACCTTCGTCCCGAGGAATCCATGACGCTCAAAGCGACCCCACTCAACAACGCCCACCGTGCCCTCGGCGCCCGCATGGTCGATTTCGGCGGCTGGGACATGCCCGTCAACTACGGCTCGCAAATCGAAGAGCACAACGCCGTACGCGGCGATGCCGGCATGTTCGACGTATCCCATATGTGCGTGGTCGATATCGAGGGCCCCAACGTACGCGCTTTTTTGCGCGGCTTGCTGGCCAATAACGTGGACAAGCTGCAAGTATCGGGCAAGGCCCTGTACTCGTGCATGTTGAATGCCGAAGGCACCGTCATCGATGACTTGATCGTCTACTTCTTCAATGAAAACTGGTTCCGCCTGGTCGTCAACGCGGGCACGGCGGAAAAAGACGTGGCCTGGATGCAGCAGCAAAATACAAACACTCACAGCGCCCTGACGATCACCGAGCGCCGCGATGGCCATGACGCCATGGCCCTGGTGGCCGTGCAAGGCCCGAACGCGCGCGCCAAGGTGTGGCAAGTACTGCCGGAAACGCAAGCCGCGTCCGAAGCCATCAAGCCCTTCAACGTCGTCATCGTCAAGGACACGGCCTTCGGCGAAGTCATGCTGGCACGCACCGGCTACACGGGCGAAGACGGTTTCGAAATCGGCGTATCGGCCAGCCAGGTGGAAGCGCTGTGGAATGCATTGATCGCCGCTGGCGTCAAGCCGGCCGGCTTGGGTGCGCGCGACACCCTGCGCCTGGAAGCGGGCATGAACCTGTACGGCCAGGACATGGATGAAAGCGTCAACCCGCTCGACGCAGGCCTGGCCTGGACCATCGACCTCGTCAGCGAGCGCGACTTCAGCGGCAAGGCTGCCCTGCTGGCCCAAGGCCAGAATGCGCAATTCGTCGGCCTGATCCTGCGCGAAAAAGGCGGCGTGCTGCGCGCCCATCAACAAGTCATCATCGCCGGCACCGATGCCAAGGGCGAAATCACCAGCGGCACTTTCAGCCCGACCATGCAAGAGGCGATCGCCCTGGCGCGCGTGCCCAACGGCGTGAACGTGGGCGACACGGTGCATGTGGAAATCCGCGGCAAGCAACTGGCCGCCTCCGTCGTCAAGCTGCCTTTCGTGCGCAACGGTAAAATCCTGGCTGCGTAAGCGATTAGAGCCGCCCGCAAGACCGAACAAACATCATCAATAACGAACACTTACCCTCTGGAGCCACACATGAACATTCCTGCAGACCTGAAGTACACCGCTTCCCACGAATGGGTACGCCTTGAAGGCGACGGTACCGTCACCGTCGGCATCACCGAGTACGCGCAGGACGCCCTGGGCGACATCGTCTTCGTCGAACTGCCTGACGTGGGCAATACCTATGGTGCCGGCGACGACGCCGCCGTGGTGGAATCGGTCAAGGCAGCGAGCGACATCTACGCGCCAGTGGCCGGCGAAGTTGTAGCCGTCAACGACGACGTCGTCAACTCGCCAGAGTCGATCAACGCCGATGCCTATGCCAACTGGCTGTTCAAGATCAAGCCAGCGGACGTGTCGGCCCTGGACGGCTTGCTCGACGCTGCCGCCTATGGCGCCACCACCAGCGCTTAATCGCGTGTGATTCACGGGCCGCGTTTGCGGCCCGTTTGCTTTGGTTGCAACAAATTACAGCAGCGCCCGCGCGCCGCATTCCGGTTTTTCAGTCTTTTTTGGCCTCTATATCATGACCCGCACCAGCCTGACCCAACTCGAAGCACGCGATGCCTTCATCGCCCGCCACATCGGCCCCTCTTCCACCGAACAGCAAGCCATGCTGGCGAGCCTCGGCTATCCATCGCGCGCCGCGCTGATCGATGCCCTGGTGCCGGCCAACATCCGCAACAAGGGCACCCTGCCATTGGGCGCCTACTCGCAGCCGATGCCGGAACAGGAAGCCTTGTCACGCCTGAAAGCCATCGCCGGCAAGAACCAGGTATTGAAATCGCTGATTGGCCAGGGTTATTACAACACCTTTACGCCTGGCGTCGTACTGCGCAACATCTTTGAAAACCCCGCCTGGTATACGGCGTACACGCCATACCAGCCCGAGATTTCGCAAGGCCGCCTGGAGGCGATCCTGAACTTCCAGCAAGTGATCACGGACCTCACCGGCATGGGCATCTCGAATGCTTCGATGCTGGACGAAGGCACGGCCGCGGCCGAAGCGATGACCTTGATCCAGCGCGTGGGCAAGTCGAAGTCGACCGTGCTGTACGTGGCCAATGACGTTCTGCCGCAAACGCTGGAAGTGGTGCAGACGCGCGCCCAGCCGATCGGCATCGAAGTGCGTACCTTCAACCCTGCGGAAATCGAATCGCTGGACGCTTGCTTCGGCGTGCTGCTGCAATACCCTGGCGTCAACGGTGTCGTGCGCGATTACCGCGCCGGCGTGGAAAAACTGCACGCGAATGGCGCCATGGTCATCGTCGCGGCCGACCTGCTGGCCCTGACCATGCTTACGCCACCGGGCGAATGGGGTGCAGACGTTGTCGTCGGCAACAGCCAGCGCTTTGGCGTACCGCTCGGCTTCGGCGGCCCGCATGCCGGCTATTTGTCCACGCGCGATGAATTCAAGCGCAGCATGTCGGGCCGCCTGGTCGGCGTGACCGTCGATGCGCAAGGCAACAAGGCATATCGCCTGGCCCTGCAAACGCGCGAACAGCATATCCGCCGCGAAAAAGCCACATCCAACATCTGCACGGCGCAAGTGCTGCTGGCCGTAATGGCTTCGATGTACGCCGTCTACCACGGCCCCGCCGGCTTGCTGAAGATCGCCCAGCGCGTGCACCGCTTTACGGGCGTGCTGGCCGCCAACCTGAAGACCCTCGGTTATGGCGTCGTCAACGCGAGCTATTTCGACACCCTGACCATCAACGTCGCCGATGCGGCGCAATTGCACGCGACGGCCATCGCGCATGGCGTCAACCTGCGCAAAATCGATGCCACACACGTCGGCGTGTCGCTCGATGAAACCACCACGCGTGACGATATGGCGCTGCTGTGGAAAGTGTTCGCGCACGGCCTGGCCAACGCGCCTGCCGCGCCAAGCCTGGACGCCGTCGAAGCGAATGTGACCAGCACCCTGCCGGCGCAGCTGAGCCGCACCAGCGCCTACCTGACCCACCCCGTCTTCAACAGCTACCACTCGGAACACGAGATGCTGCGCTACCTGCGCAGCCTGGCCGACAAGGACCTGGCGCTGGACCGCACCATGATCCCGCTTGGCTCGTGCACCATGAAGCTGAACGCGACGAGCGAAATGATCCCCGTCACCTGGCCCGAGTTCTCGAACATCCACCCGTTCGCGCCAGATGCGCAAACCGTGGGCTACCGCGAAATGATCGCGCAACTGGAAGAGATGCTATGTGCGCTGACGGGCTATGCGGCCGTCTCGCTGCAGCCAAACGCCGGCTCGCAAGGCGAATACGCAGGCCTCTTGGTGATCAAGGCTTACCACGAGTCGCGCGGCGATGGCCACCGCAACATTTGTTTGATTCCCTCGTCGGCGCACGGCACCAACCCCGCATCGGCCAATATGGTCGGCATGCAGGTGGTCGTCACCAGCTGCGATGCCAATGGCAACGTGGACTTGGCCGACCTGAAGGCGAAAGCGGAACAGCACAGCGCCAACCTGGCCTGCGTGATGGTCACCTACCCATCCACCCACGGCGTATTTGAAGAAGGCATCCAGGAACTGTGCGAGATCATCCATTCGCACGGCGGCCAGGTCTACATCGATGGCGCCAACATGAACGCGCTGGTCGGCGTGGCCGCTCCTGGCTCGTTTGGCGGCGATGTGTCACACCTGAACCTGCACAAGACCTTCTGCATCCCGCACGGCGGCGGCGGACCCGGCGTCGGCCCGATCGGCGTGGGCGCCCACCTGGCGAAGTTCCTGCCGAACCAGCGCTCTACCGGCTACCGACGCGACGCGGCCGATGCAGGCATCGGCGCCGTCAGCGCCGCGCCATTCGGCTCGGCCAGCATCCTGCCGATTTCGTGGATGTATATCGCGATGATGGGCGCAGAAGGCTTGACGGCGGCGACCGAGACGGCGATTTTGGCAGCGAACTACATCGCGCGTCGTCTGGCACCGCACTACCCGGTGCTGTACACGGGCCACGACGGCCTGGTCGCGCACGAGTGCATCCTCGACCTGCGCCCGATCACGGACGCCACCGGCATCAGCAACGAAGACGTGGCCAAGCGCCTGATGGACTTCGGCTTCCATGCGCCGACCATGAGCTTCCCCGTGCCGGGCACGCTGATGATCGAGCCGACGGAAAGCGAATCGAAAGTGGAAATCGACCGCTTCATCGATGCCATGATTGCCATCCGGGCCGAAATCGCCAAGGTCGCCAGCGGTGAATTCGACCACGACGACAACCCGCTGAAGCATGCGCCGCACACGGCGCAGGTATTGCTGTCGAACAACTGGGAACGCAAGTACAGCCGCGAGGTCGCGGCCTACCCCGTCGCTTCGCTGCGCCAGCGCAAATACTGGCCACCGGTCGGCCGTGCCGACAACGTGTACGGCGACCGCAACCTGTTCTGCGGCTGCGCCCCGATCAGCTCGTACGAAGAAGAGTAAACGCCACGCGCCCGCTTAGGCGGGCGTGCCAGCGACAGGAAGGCAGGCCAGACGGCCTGCCTTTTTTCATGCCCGCAAGGGTAGATACTGTTATCCCCGTCAAGCGGCGTGCAAGGTCGGATCAAATATTTTTCCTGACCTGAGCACGCCGAATGCCACGTGCACCAGCTTGCGCATCATGGCGCCGATGATCAGCT